>JANMSL010000021.1:0-5544 GCA_031389245.1 Lysobacterales bacterium
TTGGATTGCCATGGCACCACGCGCAGGCTGCCAGCAACCGGTCGGCAAATGCGGTCCTCATCACCAATTTCGTAGCCCAGCCCGGTTTCCTCTACGGTATTGCCGGTGATGTCGGTCGCGATCAGCGACATCGGCAGGCACACGCCATCAGCATAGACTTTCTCCAGCGCATCACGGGTGATGCGTTTGCCGCGCAGCAGACCGTTCATATCGGGCAGCAGCAGGTCGATCATTTCGCAGCCGGAAATCTGTTGCAGCTCGGCAGCGTCTACATCAGGCAGCAGGTTCTGACTCATGATCGGGCTCAGCGTGGGTGTGTCCAGATATTAGCAAAGACACGCATCAGGTGTAAAAAATACTCAACGTTTTGACTGGTTTCGCTCGGGAACAACACGGCCGCGTTCGCATGCAAGAGACTGAATTGTGGCGTGTTGAGACGCGTCACCCAGCGTAGGTGCGCGATTTTCGGCTCAGACCCGTTGATAAAATCACACGGCGCGGCTACCGTGGCACGACGTATCGCGCGAGGATTTATGCGTCGGTTCCCTCTCATTGGCGTGCCTTCGGACCGCAAACAGATCGGCCTTCACCCCTATCAGGCGGTCGGCGAAAAATACATCCGCGCCATTGTCGACAGCGGCGTCGGCACGCCGTTGCTGCTGCCCTCGATCAGCCCCACGCTACCGCTCGCAGAATTGCTGGAAGATCTTGACGGACTGTTGCTGACCGGGTCCTACAGCAATATCGAACCGCACCACTACGGGGATGAAGCGAGCTGGGAAGGCAATCCGCATGATCCCGACCGTGATGCGACAACGCTCACCCTGGTGCGCTTGGCGGTGGAAATGAGGGTGCCCGTGCTCGCGGTGTGCCGCGGATTTCAGGAGGTAAACGTCGCGCTCGGCGGCAGCTTGCTGCAACGCGTGCACGAGACCGACGGATACAACGATCATCGCGAGGACACCCAGCAACCGCTGGACGTGCAATACGGGCCAGCGCACGAAATCGCGCTGACACCTGGCGGCTGGCTTGCTGCGATTGCTGGCGATGCACATGCAATGGTCAACTCGCTGCACGGCCAAGGCATTCGTTCACTCGGCCGCAATCTTCTAGTCGAGGCGCGTGCTCATGATGGTTTGATCGAGGCGATCCGACTTGATGCGCCCGACCCATTTCTTCTTGCCCTGCAATGGCATCCAGAGTGGAAGCTCACCGAGAACCCCTTCTATCTGGGCATTTTCAAGTTGTTTGCTGCCGCCGCGCGCAAGCGCGCCGATCTAAGAGCGTGAATTATGGCCAAGAAAAAGATTGACCCGAAAAAGGGCGAGTTGAAAAAAGAAAAGGGTGACGTGAGGAAGGGCGCCCTGAAGAAGGGCGAGCCGAAGAAAGACGAGTCGAAAAAGATCGAGCCAAAGAAATCCGCTCCCAAGAAATCCGAGGCGCAGCAACAGGAAAGTTCGCTGAAGCGCTGGCTGAAGGAACGCCGCATCACTGAAGTTGAATGCCTTGTTCCCGATATCACCGGCAATGCACGCGGCAAGATCATTCCGGCCGCCAAGTTTTCGCACGACTACGGCACGCGGCTGCCGGAAGGCATCTTTGCCACAACGGTCACCGGCGACTATCCGGATGAATACGACGATCTGGTCTCGCCCTCCGATTCCGACATGTATCTGCGCCCCGATCCGGACACTGTGCGCATGGTGCCCTGGGCCAGCGATCCGACCGCGCAGATCATCCACGACTGTTTCACCCGCGATGGGCGCCCGCATGACTTGGCGCCGCGCAATGTGCTGCGCAGAGTGCTGGCGCTTTACGCCGCAATGGGCCTGGAACCGGTGGTCGCGCCCGAACTCGAGTTTTTTCTGGTGCAGAAAAACACCGACCCGGATTTTCCGCTACAGCCGCCGGCAGGACGATCCGGACGACCGGAGACTGCGCGCCAGTCCTATTCGATCGACGCAGTCAACGAGTTCGATCCAATCCTCGATTTGATGTACGACTATGCCGAAGCCATGGAGCTGGATGTCGACACGCTGATCCACGAATCCGGCGCGGCGCAGCTTGAAGTGAATTTCGAGCATGCCGATGCCATGTCTCGCGCGGACCAGGTGTTTCTGTTCAAACGCACCATGCGCGAGGCCGCGTTGCGCCACGGCATCTACGCCACATTTCTGGCCAAGCCGATGGAGAACGAGCCTGGTAGCTCGATGCATATCCACCAAAGCATGATCGACGCCAAAAGCGGCAAGAACCTGTTCGCCGGCAGCAAGGAAGGCCAGCATAGTGCGCTGTTCAACCACTATCTGGGCGGCTTGCAGAAGTACGTGCCGATGGCGATGCCGTTCTTCGCACCCAACGTCAACTCTTACCGACGCCTGGCATTGGGCGAAGTCGCTCCGATCAATGTGCAGTGGGGCTACGACAATCGAACCTGCGGACTGCGTGTGCCCATGGACTCGCTGGAAAACACGCGCGTGGAAAGCCGCTTCGCTGGCTCCGACGCCAACCCCTACTTGGCAATGGCAGCGACGCTCGCCTGTGGCTATCTCGGCATCAAGGAGAAACTGATGCCAACCGAACCGCTGACCGGCAGCGCCCAATCCAAAGGGTTCGGGCTGCCCCGCTCGTTGGAGGAATCCCTGATCGCACTGCGCGGCAGCAAAGCTTTACGCGATTTGTTGGGCGACCGCTTCGTCAATTGCTACACGGCGATCAAGAACAAGGAATACCAGACTTATTTTCGCGTAATCAGTTCTTGGGAACGCGAGTTTCTACTGCTGAACGTTTGAATTCGTCTTCTGCATCACAGGTGCAACCCAAAGTGGTGGGCCATTGGCTACGACTGGGTTGCACCTGCCGCGCAGCCGACCAAAAGATCGACCTTCCAAAACCGCAGGATCGCCCAGGAATCGCTTATGCACTCACTCGATCTCCCTAGTCTGCAGCGACTCGACGCCGCACACCATTTGCACCCTTTCAACGACAACGCCGCGCTGGCCAAGCGCGGAACGCGCATCCTGACCAAGGGTGACGGGTGTTACGTGTGGGATAGCGAAGGCAACAAGCTGCTCGATGCCTTTGCCGGACTTTGGTGCGTGAATATCGGTTACGGGCGCAAGGAGCTGGGCGAAGCGGCGTCACGACAGATGACACAGCTCGCCTACTACAACAGCTTTTTCAGCTGCACCACCGAGCCGACAGTCATGCTTGCGGCCAAGCTCGCCGAGCTGTCGCCCGGAGACTTGAACCATGCGTTCTTCAGCAATTCGGGCTCGGAAGCCAACGACACCATCCTGCGCATGGTGCGGCACTTCTGGAAAGTGCAGGACCAGCCCCAAAAGAATATTTTCATCGGCCGCTACAACGGCTATCACGGCTCCACTGTCGCCGGCGCCAGCCTGGGTGGAATGAAAGGCATGCACGCCCAGGGTGGCCTGCCGATTCCGGACATTCACCATATCGAACCGCCGTTCTGGTTCGCCGATGGCGGCGATCTTGATACGGAGGAATACGGCATCGTCGCCGCGCGTCGACTCGAACAGAAGATTCTCGAATTGGGCCCGGAGCACGTCGCGGCGTTCATCGGCGAGCCGATCATGGGTGCGATCGGTGTCTACATTCCGCCGACCAGTTATTGGCCTGAGATCGAACGCATCTGCCGTAAATACGACGTGCTGCTGGTCGCCGACGAGGTGATCTGCGGCTTTGGCCGCACCGGCGAATGGTTCGGACAGCAATACTTCGGCTTCCAGGCCGACATCATGACCATCGCCAAGGGCCTCAGTTCAGGCTACATCCCGATTGGTGCCGTGATGTTCAACGACCGCGTGGCCCGTGTGCTCAAGGATCAGGGCGGCGAGCTGGCGCATGGCTACACCTACTCAGGGCATCCGGTATGTGCCGCGGTGGCATTGGAGAACCTGCGGATACTCGAGGAGGAACGCATTGTGGAGCGTTGCAGAACCGAAACTGCGCCCTATCTCAAACTGCGCTGGGAAGAGCTGGGCGAGCACCGTCTGGTCGGCGAAGCGCGAATTGCCGGCATGGTTGGCGCGCTGGAGTTGGTGCCAGACAAGCGCAAGCGTGCGTTTTTCCCAGAGCGCGGTAAAGTCGGCGTGCAGTGCCGGGACCATGCGCTGAGCAATGGACTGATTCTGCGCGCAACGTATGATTCGATGCTGCTTTCGCCACCGCTGATCATCGACCATGCGCAAATCGATGAAATGTTTGAGAAGACCTGGAAGGCGCTAGACCAGACCGCCACCGAGCTGGGAATTTGACTGCCGTTTTCAGGGAATGTCGTTTGCAAGGAACGCCAATCGTCGGGAGTGAATGCGATACGGATCGTGCAGCACCATTGAATCAACGGGCGCACCGCCTTCGGGCAAGGGCGCGATTGCCAACGACGCCCTGCGGGGCCCTGTAGAGTCAAACCTGTGGAGACAAACCTGTGGAGACAAGCATGAAGCTGCGAACCCTGTCCCTGATGATCGCCGCGTCGATCCTGGCCGCCTGCGGCGGTGGTGAAGACAAGGCCACCACGGCCACACCGACCGCTGCCAAGGAGACCGAGGCTGCGAAAAACGTAAACGTGTACAACTGGTCGGACTACATCGCCGAGGACACGATCCCCAATTTCGAAGCCAAGACCGGCATCAAGGTTACCTATGACGTGTTCGACAGCAACGAAGTTGTCGAAACCAAATTGCTCGCGGGTTCCAGCGGATACGACATCGTAGTGCCGACGTTGAACTTCCTCGGCCGACAGATTCAGGCCGGTGTGTTTCTGCCGCTGGACAAATCCAAGATTCCAAACATTGCCAAGCTCGATCCGGTAATGATGAAGAAGATCGAACTGCAGGACCCTGGTAACAACCACGCCATTCCGTACATGTGGGGCACCACCGGCATCGGCTACAACATCGACAAAGTCACCGCTGCCTTCGGCGGCGTCGAGATCACTTCTACTTGGGACCTGGTGTTCAAGCCCGAGAACATCGCCAAGATGAAAGACTGCGGCGTCACCTTGCTCGACACCCCGTCGGAGCTGATTCCGATCACGCTCAATTATCTCGGCGAAGATCCCAACAGCCAGGACCCCGCCGTCATCGACAAGGCCGCGGCTCTGCTCAAGACCATTCGCCCTTACATCAGCAACTTCCATTCTTCGCAGTACATCGACGCCATGGCCAACGGCGACACCTGCATCGTGGTGGGTTGGTCTGGTGACATTATCCAGGCGCGTGATCGGGCCGCCGAAGCGGGCAATGGCGTCAACATCGCCTTCTCGATTCCCAAGGAAGGTGCGCCGCAATGGTTTGACATGTTGGCGATTCCAAAAGACGCCAAGAATGTCGACGCCGCCTACGCCTTTATCAACAACTTGCTCGACCCGGTAGTGATGGCCAAGAACTCCGACTTCATCAGCTACCCCAATGCCATTCCCGAATCGTGGCCGCTGATGGATCAGGCAATTGTTGGTGACCCGACCATCTTTCCGCCGCCCGAGGTGCAAGCCAAGCTGTTCACTTTCGCCATTAT
>JANMSL010000064.1:0-8105 GCA_031389245.1 Lysobacterales bacterium
GAGCTCGAGGAAGAGCGCGCAGGCGTGGCGCATTTGCTCGGTTGACGGGTGGCAAAATCGGGCAACATGGCCGTAGAAGCGCCTGGCTTTCTCAAGCTTTCGGCTGAACAGTGTGCTGATTTGCAGCGTCGTTACGCCGCGTACGAGTCAGATCCTTCCTCCTTGTGCCCTGGGAGCAGGTTCGTGCCGCTTTGTTCGAAGGCAAGCGTTGATGGCAATTGGCATTTGGTCCTGAAGCGTAGAAGGAACTCCTGGGCGCGCAGGGTTGATACGAAGATCGCGCGCCTGGCTAGGGATTTGAGTTTGCCCGGGCGATTGATGCAGCGGTGGGCCGCGTGATGCGAACTCCAATGACGTTCAGCGCGCGATGGTGCCTGATCGCGTGCTGCCATAACTGCGCCAAGCGTCAAGAGTTGATGTTGCCCATCGGCAATCGAGCATTGGACGCCCTTTTTTGCCGCATTCATCACGATCGCACCCTCAACCAAACCTCGCTCGGCCGACTGGCTCGGGCTGAGCTGGGCGACCGTGTGAACTGATCCGCTACCATGATGACCGAACTCACTGCGGACGCGCGCTTTGTTGCGTGGCTTAAGTTGGAATCATCGTTGCGGGTGATCGGGAGCAGCAGTTTATGGGCGGTGTGGCATAGAGAAATCCATCCCATGTTGGATAGACTCGTCCGTTCGCAAGGAGCCCACACGCATGCCTGACCCAGTCGACGCCTCCGTTCCAGCGCGGCCCAACGATGCAATGTTTGAGGAGGTGTACCAAGAACTGCGGCGTATGGCGCACCGCCGCCGTGGCGCAAATGATGGCCATACCTTGAACACCACTGCGCTGGTGCATGAGGTTTATATGCAGATGCTACGCAGCCATGGCGAGGGCTTTGTGCTGCCGACGAGCTTTTATGCTTATGCTGCGCGCTCGATGCGTAACATCTTGATCGATCATGCGCGCGAACGCATGCGTCTGAAGGCAGGCGGGGATTTACAGCGTGTCGATCTCGAACTGATTGGTGCGCAGATTGCTGCCGCAAGTGCCGAGCAGACGTTGGAGTTGGATGATGCGCTGCGCCGACTTCACGCAGAAAATCCGCGCGCCGCCGAGGTAGTGGAACTGCACTATTTCGCTGGGCTAACGATTGAGCGAATCGCGGAGTTGAAGCAACTCTCCACGCGCAGCATCGATCGCGATTGGCGCTTCGCACGCGCCTGGTTGCGCGATGCGCTGCGCGCCTAAGCGTCGTAAATCAATAGAACCGGCAGATTGCGAAGGTTTCTGCCGCGTCTGCCAGTCGTGCAACGGTGACGCCTAGCTTCACTTGGCAAGCCCTTGCGTAACGAGGCAGATGCACAACGAGGCAGACGCGGCCAAAGACCAGCGCGATGCATCAATTTATCGGTTTACAACGCCTTGATGGCGCAAATCGGCGTTGTTTGCCGCCTTTGGGGTACATGCCCATGAAGATTGTCTTATCTGAGATTGGTTCATCATGAGCGAACAGCCGTTGAAGAGCATGTTCGAGGCCGCCTTGGCATTGCCTCCTACTGAACGTGCACCTTGGCTTGAGCGGGAATGCGCTGATCTTGGGATGCGCGACAGAGTGCTGGCATTGCTGGCTGCTGATGCCGGTGTGGATGCCGACGTGCTCGACCTGCCGGCGCTGGAATTGGTTCGGCGTATCGAGGTGGAGGCGCCGAGCATGGATGCAGATCGCTTTATCGGCACCCAGATTGGGGCGTTTCGGTTGCAGCGTTTGATTGGGCAGGGCGGCATGGCGGCGGTATTCCTCGCCGAGCGTACCAGTGCTGACTTTGTGCAGCGTGTGGCGGTGAAGCTGTTGCGCCGTGGGCTGTTCTCGGCGCTTGAGCAAAAATTGTTCCGGCGCGAACGGCAGGCACTCGCGCTGCTCTCGCACCCGAACATCGCTCAGTTGATCGATGGCGGCGTCAATGAATCCGGGGTCGCCTATCTCGCCATGGAGTACGTCGATGGCCTGCCGTTGACCAACTACTGCGGCGAACGTCAGCTAGGGGTTGCGGCACGTCTGCTGCTGTTCGTCAGCGTCTGTCGGGCGGTCGACGCTGCACATCGCGCGCTGATCGTGCACCGCGATATCAAGCCCTCAAACATTTTGGTGACCGCCGATGGCACGGTGAAACTGCTGGATTTTGGCATCGCCAAGTTGCTTGAGGGCGATACCGATACGCTGACGCAGACCGAGGCCGCACCGCTGACGCCCGAATATGCTGCGCCTGAGCAATTTGATGGGCGCGCCATCACTACCGCCACTGATGTGCACGCCCTCGGCATACTGCTGCACGAGCTGCTGACTGGGGAGCGCCTGCATCGCGATTCCGACAGCAAGCCGTCGCAACGCGTCGGCTTGCTGGGTAATGAGTTGAATACGCTGCCACTGGAACCCGCGGCGCTGCGACGCCTGCTGAAAGGCGACCTCGACAACATCATCATCAAGGCAACCGAAGCCGAACCGCTGCGACGCTACGCCAACGCAGGCGTGCTCGCCGACGATATCGAGCGCCATCTGCAGGGGCAGCCGGTGCAGGCGCATCCGCCCTCTGGTTGGTATCGCGCGCGTAAATTTGTCCGTCGCCATCGTGGCAGTGTCGCGATCACTGTGCTGCTCGTGGTCGGCATGCTGGTCAGCATGATCGCAGCGCTGTGGCAGGCCGAGGTCGCGCGCAAGGAAGCGGCCCGAGCCAATGCAGTGCGCGATTTTTTGGTCGGTGCGCTGGAGGCGGGGCGAACCAAACTGCCGCGCGAGCAGAGCCTGACGCTGAGCGATTTGGTTGCAGCAGCTCGTCAGAAAGTCGATATCGATCCAGCCCTCGATGCCGAAACCCGTGCCGAAGTGCTCAGCACTTTAGCCGAGGTCAGTTGGAGCGCAGGCGAAAGCGCGGCTGCTGGCAGTTTGTTCCAACGCGCGATTGCGGCGCGTGAAGCGCTGGTCGGCGTTTCGGATCCGCGCACCATGCAGATGCGTGGGCGATGGGCAGAATTGTTGGTGGACAGCGGAGCGCACAGCGAGGCCCAGCAGGTGCTCGATGCAATCAGCTCGGAAACGTTTTTGCGCAGTGATGATCGTGCGGTGGTGATTGGGATATCGCGCGCCCAAGTTCGCATGGTCAATGGCAATGTTGAGGCCGCACTTGCCGACCTGCCGCGCCTGCTTAAACTTGGCGACCAGGTGTTCGCGGCGGACATCCAAAAGAAGCTTGAGGTTCGTCTTGGCGCAGGTAGTATTTATGCATACGCTCGTTCTTACCATGACGCGGTGGCCTTGCTTAAGCCCACGCTTGCTGAATGGAGAAGGCGCGGTCTGCCAGAAAATGCATTCATCGCTACGGCAATGTCCAATCTGACCACGGTTCTGCGTGGTTCTGGCGACGCTGCTGGCAGCGTCGCAATGGGCCGGGAATCTCTGGCATTGCACCAACGCATCTACGAGCCTAATCACCCAGATATCGCGCTGGCGATGGCCAATCTTGCGACGCACTTGGCTAACGCCGGCAATCTAACCGAAGCGCGTACTCTGCACGAGCAGGCATTGGCAATTCGCCGCAGCACTTATGGCAGCGACAGCGTGAAACTGCTGTCCTCACTGGCCGGCCTCGCACAGATCGAGCGCACCCAGCGCAACTTCGACTCTGCACTGTCCTTCATGCGGGAAGCGGAACGTATCTGCAGAATCGGCGACAACCTGGTACAACCCAACTGCCCGCGCATGTTGCATAACGTGGCCTTAGCATTGTTTCAGTTGGACCAATTCGAAGAGGCTGAGCGCACCGCTCAGGAAACTCTGCTGTTGGTAGAAAAAAGTAGCGGTAACGACCACGTAGACGCTGCCAACGCATGGTCCTTGCTTGCGCGCATTGCCGCGGGCGGCAAAAGCTACGGCCTGGCGCTTGAACGCGTCGCGCGTGCACAGGGCCTGATGCAGGCCAATCCCAACACCAGCCCAGAGGCACTGCACCTCTTACGATTGACCCGAGCGGAGTGCCTGCTGGGCCTCGGCCGATACCAGGAGGCCATTGATGAAATCAATGGCCTCCTGCCGCAGTGGAAAAAGTTCTCATCTCCGACTCACTTTCAACTCATCGCTATGTACGCGGTGCGTGCCCATGCCGAACTGGGCCTGGGCGATGCAAAAGCCGCACGCGCCAGTGCTGAAGAGGCGTTGGCGCTGGGCGTTGACGTGACATTGGCCAAGCCCGAGACGCTGGCGTTTCTGCGCGCGATGGCTGCCGAGGTGCGTTGACCACGCATTCTGGATCGGTAGCTGTGCGAGTCGCTGATTCGCTGATGTCGCGATTGCATATCGAGAAGCGCCTTTCACTCTTAACCCATCCCCCTTGATGGCCCGAGTGAGGCACCTATGTTTAAGCAGTCGAATAAAATTATTCGCATCTTTGTCGCGATTGCGTTGTACGCGACGTGGCCACTCTGCGTGTCAGCAGCAACATCGGAAATAGTGGCATCTGCCAGCGCAAACCCAGGCCGCGCTCAGCAGGATGTGCGGCAACGATTGATGCGACAGGAATACTCCGCTAGCGTGAACAGTGCGGGCTTGCAAGCCCCCAATCGAGCGCAAGGTATGCGTACTTACTTCGATCCTGATGGGGTCCGCATCGTCAGTCGCGATCTGCGAGAGGCACAGTTGCTGCATTGGCAGCTGCGCGCGCTGCGCCGCGGCGCAAAGATGCGATTGCTCGAGCCAGGCGTCCTGAGCTCAGATGAAGCCCGGGTGCGTATTGAGCAGCGAGCACTTACTCAGACCTTCGACAATCAAAGCGATGGACTGCATCAAGCCATACGCATCAACGAAGCACCTCGCGGCCGCGGCAAGTTGCAACTGGAGATCGATCTTGGATCCGACAAAGTGGCGGGTCAGGTGGATGAAGCGGGTCTGCGTATCGTCAACCGCCAAGGCGCTGGCGTGCGAGTCGGGCAGCTCGAGGTAGTCGATGCCAATGGACGGGCGCTGGCGGTGTCTTCACGGTTGTCCAGCAGCAACATATTTTCACTCACGATAAGCGACGCGCAAGCGGCGTATCCGATCACGGTCAAAACGGTAACGTCTCGCGTCGCCGATTTTCGCGCTCAGTCCAATCAAGTGTCTGCGTTGTTCGCTACCAGCATTGCGGTGATCGGCGATATCAACGTTGATGGCATCAGCGACTTCGCAGTGGGAGCGCCGCGTTGGGATGGCGGTGAAAGCGACGAGGGCGCCGTATTCATCTATTACGGTAGCAATGGGTTTGCCGGATTCGGCGATCTGATCCCGGATAAGCGACTGGAGATCAATCAGGCGAACGCTCGGTTGGGCGCCAGCGTTGCTGCCGCTGGCGATGTCAATCGTGACAACCTCGCAGATGTGATCGTGGGTGCGCCACAGTTCGACAACGGTGCATCGAATGAAGGCGCGGCCTTTGTGTTTTCGGGTTTCGATATCATTGTCAACCCGACGGTTCTGCCGATAGCGCAATTGGAAGGCGAGCGGCCCAGTGCTGCGATGGGGACCAGCGTGGCCGGTGCCGGTGATGTCAACCTGGATGGTTATGCCGATGTCATTGTCGGAGCGCCCAAGTACCAATTGAATGCGATCGTCGGCGGGCGCGCACAGATTTTTTTCGGGGGCGCACCTGGTTTCGACACGACCGCGGACCGAACCTATGTCAGCGAGATCGTGGATGAGCTGTTTGGACAAAGCGTGGCCGGCGTTGGCGATACCAATGGCGATGGTCGTACGGAGGTGATGATCGGTGCCCCGGGGTTCGCCAATGCCTATCTCGGAGATACCAAGTTTGATGGTGACGTGATGTTCAACGCACTGCAAAGTGAATTCGGCGCCAGCGTTGCCGGTGCAGGTGATGTCAATGGTGATGGGTTCGCCGATATTCTGATCGGTGCGCCGCGGTTTACCAATGGCCAGACCGACGAGGGCGCGGCGTTTCTGTTTTTCGGCGCAGCCGGTGCGTTCAATATGACGGTCGACGCCATTCTTGACGCCAATCAGACCGGCTCCCGATTTGCCAGCAGCATCAGTGGCGCCGCAGACATCAACGGTGATGGCTACGCCGACTTCGCCATCGGCGCCCCCAATTTCGACCAAGGCGAGAGTAACGAGGGCAAGGTTTTTGTTTGGTACGGTGGGGCGGGTGTGGTGAGTCCCGGAGCGAGTGCAGAGTTTGAAAGCAACCAAGTCAATGCCGTTTTTGGAACCAGTCTGGCGCTTGGTGATATCGACGGCGATGGCTATGCCGATGTGCTCGCGGGCGCGCCTGCCTATGATTTCGGACATTCTGACGAAGGCGTGCTGTTTGCTTACTTAGGCGGTGGCGAGCTGCTCAGCTCGACTCACGCCGCACAACTCAGCAGTGGGCAGATGGGCGATTCGTTGGGTGTCACTGTCGATGGCGCAGGCGATGTAAACGGCGACGGGTTCGGCGATGTCATTGTGGGTGCGCCCAACTTCGATGGGGGCGAAGTCAATGAAGGGCGAGCATTGATCTATACCGGATCAGCCAGCGGACTCAATGCCGTGCCGTTTCGAATCCTTGAAGAGAATCAGGCGTCAGCCGCGTTTGGTCACAGTGTTTCGGCAGCGGGCGACGTCAACAACGATGGCCTGGGCGATGTGCTGGTTGGAGCACCTGGTTTTGATGCGGGTGAATCCGACGAAGGCACCGCGTTCCTGTATTTGGGGGGCAGCAACGTGGCTGCTGCGCGATTTGAAGGTAATCAAGCGGGCTCAGCAATGGGACGTAGCGTCGCAGGCGCTGGTGACGTCAATGGTGACGGTTTTGCCGATGTGATCGTAGGGGCTCCGCTGGCCAATGTTGGAGGCGTTGGCGTCGCGGTAGGACGTGTCTTCATCTATTTCGGTAGCGGCGGACAGATCGACACCGGCCCCGATGCGCTGCTGAGCGGAACTCAAGCGCAGCAAGCGTTCGGATCAGCAGTGGCAACTGCAGGTGATGGCAATGGCGATGGCTTTGCTGATGTGGTCGTCGGTGCGCCGAACACCGATGGGACCGACGGGGGCACCCCTATCGCCGACTCTGGCGAAGCCTACATATACTTTGGCGGCGCTGGCACCTTCAATACTCAAACTGATGGGCGCTTGGGCGGAGCTGCAGCTAATGCGCACTATGGTTTCAGCGTTTCAGGCGCGGGCGACGTCAATGGCGATGGCTTTGATGATGTGGTGATTGGTGCGCCCTTTGCGTTGAACTTCGGCGGCGAAGTCTCCGGTACAACGGATGTGTATTTTGGGGCGCCCAATGTGCCTTACGATTTGGGCGATCGCTTGGCGAACTTCGCCATTCCCGACGCACAGATCGGCTGGTCGGTTGACAGTGCGGGTGATGTCAACCGTGACGGCTATGGCGATGTGCTGGTTGGCGCGCCAGGCTTCGACGTTGGAGCCAGTATCGACACCGGCCTTTCACTGCTGTACTACGGAAATGCCAGTGGCGACTTGGCCCCCCTCCAGTTTCTATCGTTCAACCTGGCTGGAGGTAAGTTCGGCACCGCGGTCGCCGCAGCCGGCGACATCAATGGCGATGGGTTTGCTGATGTGATCGTTGGTGCGCCGTTCGTCGGCGCTCCGTCACAACCCGGTTTGGCGCGCGTCTTCTTTGGCGGCCTGCAACCGGGGCGCACCGTCCTAGCGGAACAAACCAGCGATGGCAGTGCGGCTATTCAAGCGTGGGGAACCAGCAGCGCGTTGACTGAGTTTACTGTCTCGATGCAGGCGATCAGTCCACGTGGGCGTGAGCGCGTGAAACTTGAAATCCAAGCCTGCCCGCCCGGCGTCGATTTCTATGAGTCAGCCTGCCGAAGCTATGTGTCGCCAAGTTGGATCGACACCGGCGCCAATGCTTCTGGTGTGCTGCTGGTCGGTACCATCGACAACCT
This sequence comes from Lysobacterales bacterium, assembly GCA_031389245.1. Taxonomy (GTDB): domain Bacteria; phylum Pseudomonadota; class Gammaproteobacteria; order Xanthomonadales; family Ahniellaceae; genus 0-14-3-00-62-12. The sequence continues at coordinate 7,945 of JANMSL010000064.1, forward strand.
GCCCTTGCAGACCCTGTATCACTGGCGGTCACGGGTGCAGTACGCGCCGTTTACCGAAAACATGGTCTCGATTTCCGGACTTGCCAGATGGCTTGGCCCTTGGTTCTATCTGCAGGCACAGAGCGATGCTGGAGATGTGCGGACCGGCAGTCCACTTGGGG
>JANMSL010000068.1:0-11845 GCA_031389245.1 Lysobacterales bacterium
CCGACCTGTGGTCGGACGCCCTGAGTCAGACGCGCTGACCCAAACCTGGCTCAGACAGCGCGGTTGGTGTCAGTTCAAATCCTGCGCACCCTGAAACTGCGTCCCTTGATCTTGCCTTCGCTCAATCGCTTGTGTGCCTGACCGAGCAAATCACGGCGAATCGCGACATAGGAACGTGTGGCAAAGGTATCTATTTTGCCGATTGCATCGCTGGGCAGGCCGTTGTCACCGGTCAACGCGCCCAGGATGTCTCCCGCCCGCAGTTTGTCGGTCTTGCCCGCATCGATGCACAACGTCGACATCGCCGCCTGCGGCGCGTTCGCTACCCGTGCGCGTACCGGCGCCTGCGTCGCCCAACGCAATTTTTCGCCGCGCAGATCTTCCAGCGCGTGCGCGCGCGGCAATTCGCGTGGCGTCACCAGACTCAGCGCCAGTCCGCTGCGGCCGGCGCGGCCGGTGCGACCGATGCGATGCAAGTACACGTCAGGATCGGTCGGCAGTTCGTAATTGATCACTGCGCCCAAATCCTTTATGTCCAGACCGCGCGCTGCCACGTCGCTGGCCAGGAGCACATTGCAGCTGCCATTGGCAAAGCACAGCAGAATTTCGTCGCGGTCGCGTTGCTCCATGTCGCCATGCAGCGCCAAAGCGTTGAAGCCCAACTGGTTCAACGCCGCGGCCACGTCTTCCGTATCGCGACGCGTATTGCAAAACACCACAGTGGACTCTGGTTTGTGCGTCAGCAGCAGTGCCGCCAATACGCCCGGCTTCTGCGCCAGCTCCACCTCGTGGAAAATCTGCGCGATGGCGGGCTGGCTCGCGTCGCCGCCCACGATCACTTCGGTCGGCTCACGCATCAAGCTACGCGCGATTTCGCGAATCGCTGGCGGATAGGTCGCCGAAAACAGCAGCGTCTGGCGCGCTTTGTTCACCTTGCCGGCGATTTCGCGGATGGCTTCTTCGAAGCCCATATCCAACATGCGGTCGGCCTCGTCGAGAACGAACGTGCGCACGCCTCCGAGGTGCAAGGCCTGTTTGCGCAGCAGCTCCTGTACCCGCCCGGGCGTGCCAACCACCACGTGCGGATCGTGTACCAGCGAGGCCAGTTGTGGCCGCAAGGACACGCCACCGGTCAGTATCAGCACCTTGAGGTTGGGCAGGCCGGTCGCCAGCCGGCGAATTTCCTTGGCCACTTGATCGGCCAGTTCGCGGGTTGGGCACAGCACCAGAGCCTGCACCCGAATCAGCGCGGTATCCACGCGCTGCAACAGTCCCAGCCCGAACGCGGCGGTCTTGCCGCTGCCCGTGGGCGCCTGCGCAATCAGGTCGCCACCGGCCAAAATCGTTGGCAAGCCCTGCGCCTGCACCGGCGTCATCTGTACATAGCCCTGGGCGTCAAGCCCCTGCGCCAGGCTGGGCGCGAGATCAAGTTCGGAGAATAGGTTCATCGCCCATCATGGCAGCAGCCGGCTGAGCAAGGAAACCAGCATGCGGCCGCTGAAGTTGGAGGCTCGGATCTGGTAGAAATAGCCCTTGTCGCGTGGCGTCAAGGAGTCGGAGGTATGCGAATCTATGTGATCGCAACCGGGTTCGTATTCGGTCTGCTGGTGTTGGCGCATTTTGCTCGTGTCGTGCTCGAGGGCGCGCATGTCGCGTTGGATCCGTTTTTTGTTTTTTCCACGGGTATAGCAGCCGGTCTGTGCGGTTGGGCTTGGCGCTTGGTCAGGCAATCGCGGCTGCGGCATTGAGGTCGCGCATGCCGCTGCCGCTTGATTCACGTGTTGAGCGACCCAACCAGGTCAGCCCTGGCCAATCTCGTAATTCCTCTGAACCGAAAAGATCGGCAACGAACCCGCGCTGCGAAACACCCAAGGAGTAGTCGATGGACCGCTATGCCTGTCTGGCCGCGACATGTTTGACCCTGATGGCAGTTCCCATGCTGGCACTGGCCGACGATCACCGTCCACAGGATTGGCCTGAAGGCAGCGCGATGCACACTGGCCGCACCGCACAGCTGAGGTACGCCGTCGCGGACAAACGGCTCAACGATACGTACCAGAAGTTGCTGAAGGCCATGCCGAAAGACGAATCAGATCACTACCCCAGAAAAGTGGTGGTCGAGGCACAGCGTGCGTGGATCAAATATCGCGATGCTTCGTGTGCGGTGCATGGAGAACTCAACGGCGGTGTCCGCATGTGGAAGTCTGCTCAGAACATGGCGTGCAAAGCAGATGCGACCGAAAAACGAACGACTGAACTTGAACAACTGCTGGTGGATTTTTCCGAATAAATTTCCCGCTGCTGGTCGCTGGCCCGGGAAATTCAACCAGCAGGCGACTTTTCACCATCGTCTTGGCGCTACCCTGAGTCCGCCGTCCTATCTTGCGACACGCGCAGACGCTGGCGCTCAGGGTTCGACTTGCTCAACGAGGTGCCGGAGCTTTCATCCATGAATCAACTGATGTCGGATAGCTGCATTGTTGCGCTGGCACAAATTGCACCCGTTTGGCTGGATCGCGCGGCCACGCTGGCGAAGGTCATCGACTTCGTGCGCCTTGCCGGACAATCGCAGGCGCGATTGGTGGTGTTCGGTGAAGCGCTGTTGCCGGGCTACCCATTCTGGATCGAACACACTGATGGCGCACAGTTCGAGTCCACATTACAGAAAAGTCTCTATGCTCACTATGTCGATCAAGCAGTGGACATTGGCGGCGGTGACCTGGCGCCGCTATGCGCCGCAGCACGCGCCGCGAGCGTCTGGGTGATGCTCGGCTGCATTGAACGTGACCACCGGCGTGGCCACAGCGTATTCTGCACTCTGATAACCATCGACGATGGAGGCGAGATCCGCAACATCCATCGAAAATTGCAGCCTACCTATGAGGAACGACTGGTGTGGTCGAGCGGTGACGGCGCCGGATTGCACACGTTCGCACTTGATCGGTTCCGAGTCGGAGGCCTTAACTGCTGGGAAAACTGGATGCCCCTCGCACGTTCGGCGCTGTATGCGCAAGGCGAGGATCTGCACGTCGCGGTATGGCCGGGCAGCGCACGCAACACGGCGCAGATCACCACGTTTATTGCGCGGGAGGGGCGTAGTTTCGCGCTTTCGGTCAGCGGCCTAATGCGGCGAGACGACATTCCCGATAACGCGCCGCACGCTGCGCTTTTGCGCGAGCGCCTTCCTCCGGTGAGTGCTGATGGTGGCTCCTGCATCGCCGGCCCGGATGGACAATGGCTGATCGCGCCGCGCATCGACGAAGAGGTGCTGCTGGTAGCCGAACTCAACCACGCGCGCGTGCGCGAAGAGCGGCAGAATTTCGATTCGTTCGGGCACTACTCGCGACCCGATGTTTTGGAATTGCGGGTCAATCGCAAGCGGGCTTCGGGAGCCTGTTTCGAAGACTGAAACCGCTCAAGGTGCATCGCGTTCGCCGACCTCACGCATTGACATGTTCAGCAGCATGATTCGCAAAACGATTTACTGAACACTTTTGTTTCGACTCCTGCGCTGCTTGATTGAGAAGAATATAAACAGCGCTACGATGAGCGAGACGCCCACGACAACGGGCGTCAGCGCGGATTGGATGGCCCGGTCCAGCATCAGGAAATCTGGAGAGCCGGTCTGCCAGACGGTCCACTCGTAGGCGATCAAAGTTGCCAATGCAGGATTGCCAGTGACCAGTATGACTATGCCATCGCCATTTTCTGGATTGATTCTCAAAGCACTATTGATCGCTGGATCATTCGAGCCGTCATGCCCAAAAATATAGTCTCCGTTGGCTGTGGGCGCGTAGAGCATCACTCCCAGCCCCCAGATATCTGCTCCTAATTTACGTCCATGAGCCTGGCGCATCGCATCAATGTTTGCCTTGCTCAACAGCTGCGTTCCAATGCGATCGTTTGACAGCTGCGCTTGGGCGAACTTGACCAGATCACCAGCCGAAGAAGACAACCCGGTTGCGGCGGCTGAGGCGTATCGATACGAAGTGGCCAGTTTGCCGTTGGCATCGTAGGATTTCGACGTGTTATCCAGATCGCCAAAGTACGCATAAGTCGAGCGCTGCATTCCGATCGGGTCGAAGACTGCCCGCTGCATCCATTCGGCAAAGCCCAGGCCGGATACTTCTTCCACGACCAATTGCAGTATCAGATAGCCGCCGCCCGAGTATTCAAAGTCAGTGCCTGGTTCACGACCCAGGGCAATCACTTTGGTTCCAGACGATGCTCTGGGATGCTTCAACGACTCCTCCAGAGCGGGTGCGGTCTCATCTGGCTCATAGTCGCCAAACCCCAGTCCGTCGGTGAGGCCGGCGGTGTGAGACAGAAGTCTGCGCACGGTGACGCCACCGTTGTCGAATTGTCCAGCCGGTAGTTGCCAACGTCGGAGGTAAGTGGAAACCGGAGCATCCAGATCAATCTTTCCCGCTTGCACCAGTTGCATTACGCCATAGGCGGTGACCCATTTGCTCATTGAGGCCAGCGGGAAAATGGATTCGCGATTGATCTTGTCGACAGAGGCAGAAAAGTGTTCGTCGTGAACCTCACCGTCCTGGATCAGCACCAACGCAACATTTCCTCGGCTTTGGTCATCGCTCAGCGCACTCGCAGCGCTGAAAAACGCTGGCGTGTCACCCTTGGCTGCGATCGGCGATAGCCACCAGCCGGTAACCGCCCCGTAAGCGGCGATGGTTATCCAAAAAACAAGTGCCAGCACCATCAAAATGAATCTCTTGGCAAAAGTCACTTGACCCCCTTGGTCACTATCGAGCATGGGCGATCAATCTCGCCGCATCCTTGTGTGCGTCGGGATGATAGGTACTCGCGGAAATGCGTGAAGGTGCCACTGGTCACTTTCTCAAGGACTGGTGTCGCGCCTGCGCGGTTGTGCCGGAACACGGAAACACCGAGTCATGTGATATCTCGGATGTGCGCGGGTCCATTGTGAAGCGGCAGTGCAATCTGAACGGCAAGCGTACGCCCCCGACGCACCGTTTCGCCGTGCACTACGGGATTGTCCACAGCGATTCCGCCCAGCTTTGTGCCAGATCGGCAATCGTTTGCCGCGAGATGACACCCGTATCATGCAGGTAGTCCAAGCGCCAGGCATTCGGGCCGCCCGTGAGATAGATGCACAGTGGGTGCGCGCCGCCGCCGGCAATTCCGAGCTGCAGCGGCTTGAACTCTTCTGCCGAGGCCGACCGGGAGGCTGCATCGAGCACGCTGGTCTGTTGGCTGAATTTGATGGGCCAGTGATAGTTCGCATCGTCAAGCGCTGGATTGGCAATCTGCTTCAACGCGAAGAATGGCAGTTCTTGATGCGCCAACCCGTCAGCGAACAAACCAGCCGTATCCTCAATCACTTCGTGCAGTGTCATGCGCGCATCGCTGATAAATCTGAGCACCAGATTGGTGGAGAAAAATCCCACTGTTCGGTTGAACTCGGAATTCACCCGGCCGAGCACATCGGTTTCCATGTCGAACGCGGAAACCTGTTGCTGATGCAATGCCCACCAGCGCAAAAAGCCCATAAACAGGACCAGAGGTGTGATGCCCAAATCCGAGCAAACCGCATTCACTTGACTCGTCTGTCGCGTGTCCAAGGCCCAGCGATGGTGATGCCACCTGGGCAATGACGGGTCGGAATCGGGCGCCCCGAAAAGAGCAAGGTAAGAGGGGATCGGCGTTTGGAATTGATTCTGCCAATAGAGTTGAAGCTGCAACCAGCGATCATCGCTCAACACGGAGCGATGCCATCGGCAATAGTCCGAATACAACGGCACGCGCATTGCATTTGATGGCGTAGCATCTGATCGAAGCGCCGCGGCGAAGTCAGACAGCACGATGTCCTGCGATTGCAGATCGAACAACGCATGATCGAGCTCAGTGAACAATACGCTGCCGCCGTCCTTCAGTGGAATCCACTTGAATCGACACAACGGACCTTGCAGCCGGTCGAACGCGCGTCGTGGTGCCTGCAGCAGCACCTCACGCGCCGCGGCGATTGATTCGGTCTCGACGGCGATTTCATTAAATTCCAGATCATCGAATACGCCCTCATGCATCCACACCGAGTCGCCTTGCAGCGAGAAACGTGTGGTAAGTACCGGGTGTCGGTCGACCACCGAACGCAGCGCCGCGCGGATCGACGAAGGCGTCCAGTCGTTGGTGATGTGGATGGCGAATTGATACTGGAACCAAGCGCAGCAAGGGTCCGCATGCCTGGCGTTCCAGCGTATTTCGTCGGCAACTCGGTGACTTGCACGATACGTCTGCGGGCCGCGCGATGCAGCAATTGGTACCGGCTCCATCGATTGCGCCGACTGCCTTACAGAACCGACGTGAGTCTCAGAGATCATTTGAAAACCGCGTTGCGTCACCCGTTGCGCCAGTTCCTCCAGATCGCGCGTGCCGAACAGGTCGCGGACCGTAAGTTCGCATCCGTGCCGATCGCGCAGCAGTGCCACGACCTGCACGATCAGCAGTGAATAGCCACCCAGTTCGAAGAAATTGTCCCGGATGCCGACACGATCGACGTTGAGCACCTCTGCCCAGATAGCCGACAGCATTGCCTCCAGCGGCGTACGAGGCGCTACATACTCCGTGCTCGGAGGGTTTCGCGCAGCCTCCGGCGCGGGCAGGTTTCGTCGATCGATTTTGCCATTGCTGCTCAGTGGTAACGCATCGAGATACACGTAAGCCGAAGGCAGCATGTACTCGGGCAAAACCCGCTTCAGGTGCGCGCGCAGTTCACCGATGGTCGGTGCGCTGTTGTCGGCGAGCACCAAGTAAGCGACCAGACGCTGATTGGCTATTTCGTTTTTACATGCAACGACCACAGCCTCGCGTATGGCTGCGCAACGCAACAGCGCTGCTTCAATTTCCGCCAGCTCGATGCGGTATCCGCGAATCTTCACTTGCTGATCACTGCGCCCGAGAAATTCGATGTTGCCGTCCGGCAGAAATCTCGCGTTGTCACCGGCTCGATACATCCTTGCCCCCGGACGCGTATCGTGCGGATCCGGCAAGAATTTCTGTGCGCTCAGCGCTGGGTCACCAAAGTACCCCGAGGCCAGGCACTGACCTGCAATAAACAAGTCGCCAGTGACGCCGATGGGCACCGGCTGCAGGCGCTGGTCGAGAACGTAGTAGCGCGCGTTCTGGATTGGTTTTCCGTAGGGAATACTGCGCCAGTGGGGTGCAATCGACTCGATCGCGAAGAAATTCGACCAGATCGCCGCTTCGGTCGCGCCGCCAAGCGCTACCACTTTTGCGTTCGGAAACAAGCGGCGAACGCGCGCGGGCATGTCGAGTGGGATCCAGTCTCCGCTCAGAAATACGATGCGCAAAGTTTTTGCGACGATGCAGTCTGCCGCAGTCTCAACGAACTGCGTCAGGTAGCTCAGCGAGGCCGGCGCCGAATCCCAGAAGGTGACTGGCCTGCCTGACAAATACTTGGCAAATTCGAGCGGATCGTCAAGCACCCGCTCCGGCGCGATATCGACAATGCCACCCGCAGCCAGAGTTCCAAACAGGTCGTACACAGACAGGTCGAAGCATAAAGAGGTAACGAAGAGCAGTCGATCCTGCCGGCCAACGTCCATTTGGCGATTGACCCAGTCGATCAGGTTGACGACCGGGCGATGTGTCATCACCACCCCCTTGGGCTCGCCGGTAGATCCTGAAGTGAAAATTACATAGGCCGGGTCGGTTGGCGAGCGCGCAATTTCCGGATTGTCGTAAGCCGACGCGTCAGCAGCCAACGGCCATTGAATTGCGAACCTTGACGCCGGTGTTGACTTGGTTCGGTCTTCATCCTGACCGTCGACTGCCGCAGGACTGCCGTCGAGACAAAAAATACTGGTTATTGATTCGACAACGCCTGCAATACAACGCATGTTCTGCAATTGCTTCACCGTGGTTACCACGATCGGCGTCGCGAGTGCCCGAAGCAATCGTTCATGCCGATCGGTGGGCCATGCCGGATCCAGTGGAACATAGGCGCCACCGGCCTTGAGAATTCCCAAGACGCCGATCACCATCTCCATCGATCGCTCAAGACATACTGCCACCTGCGTGCCCGGCAGCACCCCCTTGCTGCACAGATGATGCGCCAACTGATTGCTTCTGCAATTGAGCTCTGCGTAGCTCAGGTGGCGGTCGTCAAAAATCACTGCTGATGCATCTGGAAATCTGGCCGCCTGCTGCTCGAACAACTGGTGGATGCAAAGCTGGTCAGGAAAGTGCCGCTCTGTGTTGTTCCATCCGGTCAGCTGCTGCCGCTGTTCCTCATCACTCAAGAGCGGTAGCGCATCGATCCGGGTGTGTGGGTTGGCGACAGCAGCCCTAAGCATCGTGGCGAAATGCGCGGCCATCCGCGCGATGGTTTCCGGGTCGAATAGATCGGTGTTGTAGCAGAACGATGCGCGCAGGCGACCGTGGCGCTCGGTCACCCCCAGGGTCAACTCGAACTTGGCGACGCGACTGTCCACTTCGATTGCCTCAGTCGCCAATCCTGCAAGGTTCAGCTGTTCGCTACCCGCATGGTTGAAGGCCAGCATTACTTGAAACAATGGGGTGCGACCAACATCGCGCCCGGGGCGCAAATCCTCAACCAACTTTTCGAAGGGCAGATCCTGGTGCGCGTCGGCATCGAGCAACGACTCGCGTACTTGCTTGAGTACCGAATCAAAGGTTTGCGCAGCGTCAAGTCGTGTGCGCAGGACAAGGGTGTTGACGAAAAATCCTATCAATCCTTCGATCTCGGCGCGATTGCGATTTGCCACCGGATATCCGATACAGATGTCGTCCTGCCTGGTGTAGCGCCACAGCAATACATTGAAAACCGCGGCGAGACTCATGAACGTCGTCGCACTTGAACGCGCACAAAGCGCGCGCAGGCTGGCACACAACTCCGGGCACAGATCAAAATGCGTGCTGGCTCCGCAGTAAGTCAGTGTCGTCGGGCGTGGGCGATCTGTCGGAAGCTCCAAAGCCGGCGGCGCGCCGGTCAATCGGTTTCGCCAGTAGTCCAGCTGAGCGTGCAGCACGTCACCTTGCAACCAGTCGCGCTGCCAAACAGCGAAATCGGCGTATTGGATCTGCAGTTCGCCCAGCGGCGCACGCTGTCCATCTGCGAAGGCACGGTAAAGCGCAGACAGCTCGCGCATCAGCACAGCGCCCGACCAGCCATCCGAAACGATGTGATGCAGAGTGAACAGCAACACGTGCTCGCGCGCACTGGTTCTCACCAGCTCCGCTCGGATCAGCGGGCCAAGTGCCAGATCGAATGGAGTCTGTGCTGCCTGTGCGATGCATTGCTGCAAGCGAATCTCGGAGTCCGACGCGCCCGACAGGTCATACAGCGCCAGCTTTAGCTCCAGTCGACCGGAAATCATCTGAGACGGGGCGTTGCCATCCAGCACAAACGTAGTACGCAGCACCTCGTGACGACGAATGATCTCGTTGATGCTGCGTTCCAACGTGCCGTAGTCAAGCGCTCCACTGATACGCCAAGCCAGGGGAATGTTGTATACGCATGTGCCCGGGTCGTATTGCTCGAGGAACCACAGTCGCTGCTGGGCGAACGAAGTCGGCGCCCGGAAAATCTCCAAGTCTTGGTCATTCTGTGCGTTCAGCGTTGTCGACACGGCGAAGTTTTCTCTCAGTCTTCGACAACGACAGCGGTCCGAGTCGAACGCGGTCGTGGCGTGATGGCGGGGCGTGTCGCCGGGGTTTCTGCGTCGCCGCCAAGACGCAGTGCCAGTTCGGCGATGGTCGGCGAAAAAAATACGTCGCGAACTTGAATCGGCGCAGACGAAACCAAGCGCAGACGGGAGATCAAGCGTGTAGCCAATAGCGAATGGCCACCCAACGCGAAGAAATTGTCGTGTATGCCGACGCGATCCAACGCGAGCACTTCCTGCCAGATTTCAGCAATCAGCGATTCCATCGCACAACGTGGAGCAGTGTAAACAGAGGCTGACGGCGCACGACTGAAGTCGGCCGCGGATAAGGCTGTGCGGTCAGCCTTGCCGTTGGCATTCAGCGGCAGCGCAGGCAGGAAAACATAAGCCGCTGGCACCATGTAATCAGGCAGGCGCTGTCGCAGTTCGGCTCGCAATGCGTCCGCGGTGGGCGGCGCACCCATTTTTTGCGCAACGAGGTAGGCGACGAGATGTCTGTCAACAGTCTCATCGCGCGCCACCACCACCACATCGCGAATGCCCATGCACCGTTGCAGCGCACTCTCGATCTCGCCCAACTCAATGCGGTTGCCGCGTATCTTCACCTGTTGGTCGATGCGCCCCAAAAACTCGAGATTGCCATCGGGACGATAGCGAGCGAGATCACCGGACCGGTACATCCGGGAGCCGGGCTCGCCGAATGGATCGGGCACAAATCTCTCAGCGGTGAGGTGAGGGCGATGCAGGTATCCGCGGGCCAGGCCGACACCCGCGATGTGGATCTGGCCGGTCACGCCGATTGGTACCGGATTGAGGTGATCATCAAGGATATAGATCCGAGTGTTGGCGATGGGGCGCCCGATCGAAGTGGTTTCCGCGTCAGAGGGGGCATCGATCCAGCAAGTGGCGTTGATTGCAGCTTCAGTCGGTCCGTATCGATTGTGGAAACGCCCTGCCATGACGCGCATCGCCGCTTCGAACAGAGCGACCGGCAAAGTTTCGCCTCCGCTGACCAAAAAGCGCAAAACGTTATGCTTGAGAAAATCGGCATTGTCCAACACCAGGCTGAGCACCGACGGCGTGAAATGTGCGAAGGTGATTTGTTCAGCGATCAGGCGTCCGATCAGGCGATCAATGTCACGGACTTCGTCGTCACTGGGAATGCACAGACAGGCGCCAGTGCTCAACGTCCAGAAAAATTCCCAGACCGAAACGTCAAATCCCAACGCCGTTTTCTGCATGACGCGATCGCCGGGACCGAGCCGGTAAGTCGCCTGCATCCAACTCAGGCGCGCGACAATCGCCTGATGTGATACCGCGACGCCCTTCGGTATGCCGGTTGAGCCAGAGGTATACAGACAATAGGCCAAATTGTGCGGCTGCGGCGCCTGCGCGGGGTGCTCGATCAATTGTCGGTCTGATACCTGGCAGTCTTCCAGGCGAATACGGGTGTTGCGAAAATCTGGATGCGAAGCGGTGGATAGCTTCTGCGTCAGCATCAGCAACGGCGACGCATCCTGCAACATTTGCGCCATTCGCGCAGCGGGTTGCTCAGGATCCAGTGCCAGATAGGCGCCGCCGGCTTTGAGAATCGCCAGCAGACTTACCACCATGTCCAACGAACGCGGCATGCATACCGCGACCAGCGTCTCGGGCATCACGCCATGATTGCGCAGACGCACGGCAAGCTGTTCGGCGCGTTCGTTGAGTTGCGCATAGCTGAGTTGCTGATCGGCGTACCTGATTGCTATTGCATTCGGACTCATTGCAACCTGTTGTTCAAACAGCGTGTGCGCGCACTGATCGCGAGGAAACTCAGCCTGGGTGTCATTCCATGCACGCAGCGTCAAATCGAGCTCAGCCTGGGGAATCAATGGAAGTTCGCTGATCCTTGTTTCTGGATCAGCCACGACGCCACTGAGCAACACGAGAAAATTCCGATACCAGGCCTCGACGAAGCTGCGCTGGAAAATTCGACTGTCGTAAACCACGATGCCACGCAGCGTATCGCCGCTGTCGATGAACTGAAACGAAAAATCGTTTTTTGCGAAAGACGTTTCCAGGTCCAGCGGAGCGCCGGTTATGCTGCCGAACTGCCAGACACGCTGCGTCGCCCGGACATAGTTGAACGAAACCTGCACGAGTGGTTCGCGACTCAA
>JANMSL010000082.1:0-17515 GCA_031389245.1 Lysobacterales bacterium
CGCGCCTGCCGACACTCGGCGAAGAGATCTTTATTCCCCAGCACCCCGGTGGTCGCATCAAGGAGCTGGCCACGGTCAGCGATCATGTTGGCGGCGCACGCTGCCGCATTGACACCGCCACGCAAAACGGATCGGGTACCAACACCGACGCCGGCTACAAGTGCGACACCGAGGGCGGATCATCGGGCTCGCCCGTAGTCGCCCGTTCCAGCAACAAAGTGATTGCGCTGCATCACCTGGGTGGCTGCAACAACTCCGGCGCGCACATCTCCAAAATCTGGCCGCAGGTATCCAGCTTTTGGAGATGTGCGCGCCAGAGTTGTTGCAGCCACCCAGGTGATGCAGGGCAATCACTTTGTTGCTGGAACGGGCGACTACGGGCGAGCCTGATGATCCGCCCTCGGTGTCGCACTTGTAGCCGGCGTCGGTGTTGGTACCCGATCCGTTTTGCGTGGCGGTGTCAATGCGGCAGCGTGCGCCGCCGACATGATCGCTGACCGTGGCCAGCTCCTTGATGCGACCACCGGGGTGCTGGGGAATAAAGATCTCTTCGCCGAGTGTCGGCAGGCGCGCATCCAGGCCCAGATAGCCGAAGCTGGCCAGACTAGCGAGGTTATTGACGCTGAACAGCGTGTAATCGAGCGTCGGGTCGGTCTTCAGCATGCTGGCGCCAGTGACCTTGGTGGTAGCGCCGCTGGTGGTGCCGGCGCACGTCGTGGCCTGATAGTTGAACCACACTTCGGCTGCTGCCACTTCCGCGGTCGTGGTGAAGCAGTGGTTATTGGTGAACATGTGATTGCCCGAGCCGACGCGCCAAGCCGTGCACAGTCCGCCGCCACTCATCACCAGACGCGCCACTGGTCGCGAGCGATCCACCGCCGTTGCATCGCTGGCGGCGTAGCAGGCCACCGCGCGCTTGTCGTTGCTGCCGCAGATCGCTTTGGTGACCGGTTCGGCGAGCAGATCGTCCCGTTGCAGCGATTCCAGCATGTCTTCGGGGTAGCCTTCGAGCACACGGCTGACGCGCACGCCATGGACACTGGTCCACGGCTCCTGAGCCTTGCCGACCAGGCGCACGTTGGCTACCGGTCCGCTGATCGAGAGCGCGGAAAAACTGTCGAATCCGTTTTGACCCAACGCCTTGTCCACGGTGTAGCCATCGCGCTGTTCATTGCTGTAGCGATAGACCTCACTGCCATCGGGATTGAACACCTCGACCGCCATGCCCTTGGGCAGGTTCAAGTAGTCGAAGTGAATCTTGATGAAAGAAGCGTCGGGCGTGCGCACTTCAAACTGGCGCACAGGCGATCTCTTCAAATCCAGCCGGTGATCGGCGTCGCGCAATTCGGCGATACGGGTGACTGGTTGACGTGATACCTCGCGCAAGCTTTCGCCAGCGAGCACAGATGCGGCCGGAGCAAGACAACAAACGAACGCAAGCGCGGCCAGTGACTGGCGCGTCGTGATGCTGGTGGACATGGAATCTCCCCGAAGCTGATTTGAGTTATTGGCAACCACCCGATCGCAGTGACGATCGTCGTGGTCCGACGTGGTGTTCATGCTGCTGATCGGATGCTGCCGATCACCGTTGCAACTGCAGCCGTGCTGATCCCAGGGCCGCAACCGCTTCGTTGAAAGTGATCCTCCGCACTTCGTCTGACGCCCCAAGCCCCACGCGTCGCACAGTCGAGCTGCACAGCAACGCCACCACGCCCCTGATCAGGCGCCAGCGCCGCCGTGCTTGATTCGAACCGCGCAGGCCGGGGCGAAACTAGTGGCTGGATGCGCGCTTGTCATCGCGCGCTGCAACATGATCCCCGGTTGGCGGCGCCGTCTGGTCGCAATGTTGGCACTGGCGCAGCAGTGTGCTGCAGACGACCAAGGTCGGTTGCCCTCGGCGCAGAGACGAGCCCGCGCTTAGTCCAACGACTGCGGATCGACGTCCAACGACCAACGTACACGTTTACTCTCGGGCATGGTGTAAAGCGTTGGCACCAGGCCAGACAGCGCTGCCTGGAGCGTCCTGCGTTCGGCGCACTGCAGTATCAGCTGCACGCGGTGCGCGCCTGCACGACGCGCCTGCGACGCGGGCATCGGTCCGATGCATTGCAGTGTGGTATCGCTCGGCAGCTGAAGACGCGCTGCAGCAAAGAAGGCGTGCAGCGGCGCCTCTTCCATCGCCTCGGCGCGCAACAGTGCCATCGCGGTAAAGGGCGGAAACAGCAGCGCCTGGCGCATGAGCAACTCGTGATCGGCGAAGTTGCGGTAGCCACCGGTAAGCAGATGCGAGAAGGTCGGATGTTCCGGGTGATGGGTTTGGATCAGCACGCGTCCGTTTTTGTGACCGCGGCCAGCGCGGCCAGCGACCTGCACAATCAACTGCGCCATGCGCTCTCCAGCACGGAAATCCACGCCGTACAGCCCCTGATCAGCGTCAACGATGACCGCCAGCGTAATGTTCGGCAAGTCGTGGCCCTTGGCCAGCATCTGCGTGCCCACCAGGATGCACGGGGCGCCGGATTGCGCCTGGGCGAGTAGCCGCTCGAAGCTGCCGACGGTGCGCGTACTGTCACGATCGACGCGTACTACCGGGACGCCGGCAAAGCGTTGACCGAGTACTTCTTCCAGTCGCTCGGTTCCGATACCCAGCGGCATCGTGGTTTCGCCACAGACCGGACAGTGCTTGGGTGCCGGCCGTTCGCGTGCACACAGGTGGCAGACCAGGCGATCGCGTTTGCGATGATACGTGTAGGGCCGATCGCAGCGATCGCATTCGGCATGCCAACCGCAATCGCGGCATTGCAACACCGGCGCGAATCCGCGGCGATTGCGAAACACCAAAACCTGCTCACCCCTCGCGAGGTGCTCGCCGATCGCAGTCGTAGCAAGTTCCGTCAGGCCTTCGCGCAAACGTTGCCGGCGCAGATCGATCAGGACAACGTCCGGTGGCTTGGCAAAACCGGCGCGCTCGGGTAACAGCAGGCGTCGATAGCGGCCAATGGCAGCGTTGTGCAGGCTCTCCAGTGCCGGTGTCGCCGAGCCCATCACCACCGGGATCTCAAGTCGCTTGGCACGCACCAGAGCCAGATCGCGCGCGTGATAGCGAAAGCCTTCGTGCTGCTTGAACGAAGCGTCGTGCTCCTCATCGATCACGATCAGCGCAAGTCTTGCGAATGGCGCAAATACCGCTGAACGCGTACCCACCAAGACCAGCGGTTCGCCGCGGCGCACGCGCTGCCAGACGCGGGCACGCTCGCCATCGGCCAGCGCAGAGTGCAGGGTCAACACCGGCGCCGCCAAACGTTCGCGAAAGCGTGACAACAACTGCGGTGTCAAGCCGATTTCCGGCACCAGCACCAGCGCTTGACCACCGCGCGCCAGCACCGGCTCGATGGCACCAAGATAGACTTCGGTCTTGCCGCTACCGGTGACGCCTTCGAGCAACAGAGCGCCAAACTGGCCGAGCGCAGCCAACACTGCGGTGACCGCCACCTGCTGATCGGAATTCAGCGGCGGACCTTGAATCTGAGCCAGACGCGGCGAAGCATCCAGCACAATGCGTGCGACCAATTGCAATTGTTCCAGCCGGCGCAGCGCGATTGCCGCGTTCGGGAATTGTGCGCGCACACTGGCCCAGGACCGTGCGCCGGACTGCAACGATTGCAACAGCTGCCATGGTGCGCTGCCGACACGTAGTCGTGGGTCGCCGGATGCCAAACTGCGTAATGCGAAGTCGCCGCGCGCAGCCGCAGCATCGCCCGCGTCTCGCACTGCCGCCGGCAGCGCGGCAGCCAGAACCTCGCCCAACGGATGCTGCCAGTAACGCGCCGCCCAGTGCAGGCTGTGCCAGAGCTCTTCCGAAAACAGGCTGCCTTGATCCAGCACCGCGTGCGCCCGACGCAACTTGGCGGTGGGCCCCGATGCGGTGCCGTGACCACAGATCACCCCGACCAGCTGCCGGGGTCCAAAAGGCACGCGCACGCGTGCGCCCACCGGCGGGGGCGGCCCCTGCCATCCGTTGGGAGGCAGATAATCGAAGTGCTGCAACAAGGGCAGTGGCAATGCCACCTGGAAAACGTGATTCATGGACGGTGCGCTTGGGGTCGGACAGTTTATGGCCTTCACAGGGGACGTTTGCGGCCGCTACCGGGGGTTAATTGAGCGGGCCAGGAAACAGCGTAAATCAGAGGATTCGCAACTTGTAAGCCACTCTTCAAGCAAGCATGAGAAAAACCTTGTTAGCCGATGTTTCACAAGGATAAACGTGGTTATCCACATAAACTGTGGATAAGTCTGTGGATGGGCTCCGGAAGAACGCCGGTCAAGGCGCTGTGACGCCCTACCAGAGCACCTTGGTCAAAAAATTGCCAAACGGAATAACCGTGTATATTCAATGGTATAGAGTTATGCGGTGCGGCGACTGCAAGATTTCTGACACATCTGCCCGCGCGCCGTGAAGGGTTTCGACCGCCTGTGTATTACTGCATTGCGGCGCGGCGAGCAGGGACAGGTGAGAGCGGCTCATTGTCGCCTTGTCAACCGACCTTTGACCGGTGCGTTTTATGCAACGACCTCGCCCGATGACACGTACAATGAGTCTTCTCGCTCTGCACCTGAATGCCGTGCCCGTGAAGCCGCGCTCCGAACCGGTTGCTGTCGATGGCAGCCGCGGTCTGCTCGACCCGTTCCTGCGCGAGGTCGAACGCCGCGCGCTGCGCATGGCCGAGTTCTCCACCGGCAATCGCGAAGACGCCCTGGAGATTGTGCAGGACAGCATGTTCGCCTTCGTCCGTCACTATGTCCACAAACCGCGCACCGAATGGACACCTTTGTTCTATCGCGTACTCGACTCGCGTATCCTGGATTTTCATCGACGTCGAAATGTGCGTTCGCGCTGGCTCGGCTGGCTGCCACTGCGAAACAACAGTGACGATATCGAAGCCATGGATCCGTTGGCGCAGATCGCCGACGAAGTCGAACCGGGGCCAGTGCAACGCCACGCCGACGGCGAAACTGCCAACGCGCTGGAAGCGGCGCTCAAGGCGCTGCCACTGCGTCAGCGCCAGTGCTTTCTGTTGCGGGTCTGGGAAGGATTGGACGTGGCGGAGACAGCCATCGCAATGCAGTGCGGCGAAGGCAGCGTCAAGACACATTTGTCGCGGGCGATGTCTGCCCTCAGACTGAGATTGGAGGCTCATCATGGCTGATATCCGGGCGGTTGATACGCAATTGGCTCAACACAACGAACAGGACGACAGCGCTTGGCTCGCACCGATTCGGACCCACCTGGATGCTTCGGCGCGCGATCTGGATGCGCACACACTGTCGCGGCTGAATCGGGCGCGACAACAGGCGCTGCTGATGATCGATCAGCGGACGCCGCGGCCTTGGCATTGGTTGGCATTGGCCAGCGCGGCCTCGATCGTGTTGGCGCTGATGGTCCTGCCCGGCCGGCAAGGTCCGCTGCCGTTGGCGGTGCCCATGGTCGAAGCAAACGTGGAGGATTTCCAATTACTGACCTCCGAAGAAAGTCTCGCGCTCTACTCGGATCTGGACTTCTATGCCTGGTTGGATACGCAGGACCTGGGCAGTTGAACGCCGCCGAAGCGGTGCCTGTAGACGAGGCGCCGCCAAGTATGGAACTGCTGCTCTACCTGGCGGAATTCCAGGCGACGCAAGCCTCCAATGAGCACGAATTAGGTGACGATCCGCTGGAAGTGGAGCGGATGATGCAGTCCGACGCTACTGAAAGTGCAACCGAAGCAGCGCTTGCACCCGCACCCAAACGCAAGATTTCAACCCGACCAGAACCCGACGAAACTCCCGATGTCCCTTAGTCCAACCCGCCGATTGACTACCCTCGCGCTCAGCTTCCTACTGAGTTTAGGTGCTTCGTGTGTGTTGGCGCAGTCATGGTCGGCATTGACGCCGGCGCAGCAGAAAGTGCTGATGCCGTTTTCCGACCAGTGGGACCATTTGGAACCAGCAACGCGCACACAGCTGCTGCAAGGCGCAGATCGCTGGATCACAATGAGTGCCGAGCAGCGCCGTGAAAGCGCGAGACGTTTTGGCGAATGGCAGGGGCTGCCTGCGCAGCAGAAGCGTTGGGTGCGTCAGCGCTTCCAGCAGTACAAGCGCCTGCCTGCACAGCAACAACTGCGTATGCGGCAAAATTTTGGACGCTTCCAGAACCTGCCCGCGGCAGAGCGTGCGCGATTGCGGCAGCAGTTCGAGGCGATGAGCCCGGCAGAACGGCGTGCGTTCCGCGCCGGCATTGAGGCTTCCGGGTCGGGTCAGGGGCCGCCGGGGCTGCGCTTTCTGCCACCACAGGAGCGCGCCGCCACACAGCTCATGATGCAGTCGCTCACCGGCGCCGAGCGGCAAGCGGTGCGCCAACGTATGCAACTGCTGCCGCCGGCAGAAAAGGAAGCGCTACGCCAGCGTCTGCTGCAGATGAGCCCCGACGCGCGCACCCGTTTCTTGCTGCCTGATCAGAGATAAATTCAACCCCAGTGCCTGAGGCGACGACATGACATGCAGGCTGCGGCCGCGCCCCTGCATCGCCCCAAACGCATCGCGACGTGATCGCTATGATCGGAACTGATGACCATCGCCAGCGCATCCTGCAACAAACGCGGCGCAACCGCCGCCTGGCATCAATTCGTTCCCAAATTGGTCAGTGTGCTGCGCCAGGGCTATGGGCTGGCAGAATTCAGACGCGACGTATTTGCAGGTTTAACCGTTGCAGTCGTCGCGCTGCCGCTGGCCATGGCATTGGCCATCGCCTCCGGCGCCACGCCCGAGAAGGGATTGCACACGGCGATCATCGCCGGGTTCCTGATCTCAGCGCTTGGCGGTTCACGGGTGCAGATTGGCGGACCGACTGCCGCTTTTATTCCAGTGGTGTTCGTGGTCATCGAGCAGCATGGCTATGGCGGCATGCTGTTGTGTACGTTCATGGCCGGCCTGATGCTCATCGCTGCCGGTCTGATGCGCCTGGGTACGCTGATGAAGTTTATGCCGCAACCGGTCATCACCGGGTTTACCGCGGGCATAGCAGTGTCAATTTTTTCGAGTCAGGTGAAGGACATTTTCGGCCTGTCGATCGATCGCCTGCCTGCCGAATTCCTGCAACGATGGCAGGCGTACTTCGCGCATGCCGACAGCTTCAATAGTTGGGCGCTGACGCTGGCGCTGGCATCACTGGCTGCGATCCTGTTGCTGCGGCGACTGCGCCCGCAGTGGCCCGGTTTCCTGATCGTGGTGTTGCTGTCATCGCTATGGGTCAGTTTTGCCGGTTTGCCGGTGGATACGATTGGCTCGCGTTTCGGTGAAATCCCTTCGGCGTTGCCGCGCTTTGCCTTGCCGGTGATTCCCATCGATCGCATTGCCCAGCTGCTCCCCTCGGCGTTCACCATCGCTTTTCTGGCCGGGGTCGAGTCACTGCTTTCGGCCGTGGTCGCCGATGGCATGACCGGCGGCCGCCATCGCTCGAATGCCGAACTGGTCGCGCAGGGCGTCGCCAATTGCGCTTCGGCGTTGTTCGGTGGCCTGCCCGCGACCGGGGCCATCGCCCGTACCGCTACCAATGTGCGCGCCGGCGCGCACTCGCCGCTGTCGGGCATACTGCATTCAGTGTTCTTGCTGGGATTCATGCTGCTCGCGGCAGGCGCGATGAACTTTGTCCCGCTCGCGGCATTGGCGGCGATCCTGCTGATGGTCGCGTGGAACATGGCCGAGATCGAACACTTCAAGCATCTGTGGCGTGGCCCGCGCGGAGATCGCCTGGTATTGGTGCTGACTTTCACCCTGACTGTGATGTTTGATCTGACCATTGCCATCGAAGCCGGCGTAGTATTGGCCGCGTTTTTGTTTATGCACCGCATGGCAGAAGTTGTCGAGATCAACAGCGGCGTGCCGCTGATCGGCGACGATGGCGAGGAACGCAGTGAGGATGCGCGTCAGCGCGAGCGACTGCCTGCGGGTGTCGAAGCCTTCCAGTTTGCCGGTCCACTGTTTTTTGCGGTTGCCAATCGCCTGGACAGCCTGCTCGATGCCTACATCGATGCGCCGCGCGTGTTGATTTTGCGTATGCGCCTGGTGCCGCTGATCGATGCCTCGGGTGTGCACGCCTTGCAACAATTCCTCAAGCGATGTGCTGCGCAGGACACCGATGTGATCCTGTCGGGTCTGCAGGCGCAGCCGCGCAAAGTGCTGTTCGAGATGGGTGTGCTGCCGCGCCCCGGGCTTGCCTTCGCAGCGGACTATGAGTCTGCGCTGGCCCTGTGCAGGGCAGTCGAAGACGGCGCCGAAGCCACTTGAACGCGCACCGTTGCTGTAATCATCCGCGCGTTATACCCAATTCCACTCTCGCATCAGGCATGATTGCCGCCGGGGCGCCCGGGTGATTCGCGTGGCAATGCGATCGCCCGCGTGTTCCCGATGGTTGCCCTGCGCTCCGGCCTGAAATTACTGATGTCCCAAAATTCGACACTCCATCGATCAGCGTCCTGTCGCGCCTCCGCTGTGTTCGGGATGCTGTCGATTTTTGCACTGGCGTTTGCCAGCGCGGCGCAAAGCCCGGTCACGTCGGCGACAACCAATGAAGCGCTGCAGGCAGTCGCACATAGCCAAATATCCAACCTCAACGAGACGGCATCCCGGCTCGCGCGCAGCGACCCTGATCGCGCCCGGGCGATCGCCGAGCAAGCTTTGGCAGAATCGATCAAGACTGGCGATGAAACGGGTCGCGTTGAATCACTGCACAATCTGGGCCGCATTGCGCGTCTGCGCGGTGATCTGGAGCTTGCTTCCGGGCGCTTGCGCGAGGCGCAATCCGTCGCCAGAAAGCTGGGCGATCTGCGGCTGATAGCCAGGATCAACAACAGCCTGGGTGTCACCTACGAAATGCTGGGACTGGACTCCGAGGCGCTCGATCTGCATCAGCAGGTGTTGGCGCTTTGGCAGACACTGGGGGACACCCCCGGCGTGATCGCCTCGAACATCAATATCGGCAAGGTATTCGAACAACGTGGCGACTACGACAACGCACTGAAGCAGTTCGAACGAGCGCGCGCGGACATGGATAGCGCTGGCAATCGCATTGAGATTCCACCGCAGGACCGGGCGGCGATCTACGTTGGATTGGCGCGCACCCAGGTGCACCTTGGAGATTCGACCACGGCTCTGTTGAGCATCGAACGCGCATTGCAGATCCAGCGTGCCAGCGACGACCGTATCGGTGAGGCCGGCTCCACGGCAGTCTTGGCTCAGGTCCAGGCGCGCATGGGACGCGTGATGCAGGCGTTCAAGACCTATGAACGTGCACTCGACCTGGCGGCGGCGGTGGGCAGCAAGCCCGAGCTTGCCGATATCCTCGGCCAGATGGGGCGGCTGTATCTCACTGCCGCGGAAAGCGACCGGCCCGAACATGTTGAACATCGCCAAAGCATGCTCGCCGATGCCCTCGAAAACAGCGAACGCGCGCTCAACCTGGCGCAGGAGCTGGGCGCTCCGCGCAATCTGATGCCGCTGTACCAGCAAATCGCGCAAATCCACGAGGCACGCAAGGATATCCAGCAGGCACTGGCCGCGCAGAAGGCGTTTATCCGGCAGAGCGAACAGCTGTTCGAGGAACAAAGCCACGCCCGCTATGCCCTGTTGGAAAGCCGATACCACGCTGAGGAGCGCGAACGTGAGATCGGTGCGCTGCGCACTCAGGCAGAGCTGAGCGACAAGTTGATCACGCGCGAACGCAGTTTTCGGCGAGTGCTCGTGGTAACGGTGCTGCTGGCGTTGTTGCTGGCCACCGTGCTGGGCTTTCGCTACTGGGAGCGTGTGCTCGTCGAGCGGCGCCTGCGCCAAGCCCGAGACACTCTTGGTCAGGCACTCGAGGACGCCGAACGGGCGCGTCGCCGCGCCGAGGAAGCCGATCGGGTGAAGACAGAAATGCTCGGCATCGCCGCACACGACCTGCGCAATCCGATGAGTTCGATTCTCGGCTTTGCCGACCTGATTCGCGCCGAGAGTGGCCCGGACGAAGGCAAGTCGCTGGAGAACGCCAAGCGGCATGCCGGTATCATCGTCAATGCCGCGCAACGTACCCTGCGTTTGCTGACCGACCTGCTCGAATCGGCGGCGCTGGACATTGGTCGAATAGAGCTGCGTCTGGCGACACTGGATTTCTCGGAACTGGTGGGCGACGCCATCGAGCGTCAGCGCAGCCGCGCGCTGGCCAAGCAACAAAAGATCGAGTTCTCCGGTGCACACAATGCGCTGGTGCGCGCCGATGCCGATCGGTTGCATCAAATTCTGGATAATTTGTTGAGCAATGCCATCAAGTTCAGCCCCAAAAACAGCCGCATCGAGGTCAAGGTATTCAATACCGAACACGAAATTCGGGTTGAAGTGCGCGACTCCGGACCGGGCTTTCGCGCGGAAGACCAAGTTTTGCTGTTCAAACGCTTCCAGCGGCTTGCGGCGCGCCCGACCGGCGGCGAGAGCTCGACCGGGCTGGGCTTGTCGATCGTGCGCGACCTGATACAGATGCACGGCGGAGTGGCGCGTGCGCAGTCGCCAGGCGAGGGTCAGGGCAGCGTTTTCAGCGTCAGCCTGCCGCATCCGGGCAAACCGGCGCTCAACGCACGCTGAGATGGAAGGCTTGTCATCAACCGGTGCTGGCGCATCTTGCGCGATAACAGCATAATCGCGCCCCTTTGACTGTCGCCGGAGTCCAGCGTGTT
This sequence comes from Lysobacterales bacterium, assembly GCA_031389245.1. Taxonomy (GTDB): domain Bacteria; phylum Pseudomonadota; class Gammaproteobacteria; order Xanthomonadales; family Ahniellaceae; genus 0-14-3-00-62-12. The sequence goes on from JANMSL010000082.1 coordinate 10,743, forward strand.
TTTTCAGCGTCTGCCTGAATTCATCGGCAACCACTATGTTCTGGCTGCTGTCTCGGTGGCCATCCTGATCGTTCTGCTGCGCACCGAAATTGGTTTGTTGATGCGTCGCTACAAGATGATCTCGCCGGCTGAGCTGGTGCGCCTGATCAACCGCGAGAATGCCTTGGTGATCGACGTCTCGCCATTGGCCGATTTTGAGAAAAGCCATATTGCTGGTGCGCGCCACGTGGCGCTGAACCAGCTAGACCCGGAGCACAAGGATCTGGCCCGAGTGCGAGAGCTACCGGTCGCAGTGGTCTGCCGCAGCGGGACCATGGCACCGGGCGTGTGCGCCCGACTCAGCAAGGCCGCCTTCACCCAGGTGCATTGTCTGGATGGCGGTTTGAATGCCTGGGTCAATGCCGAACTGCCCATGGTGAAAGGTAAAGCTTGATCGACGCATCCGTGGCCCGCTCGACCGGTTCACGGAGGTTGCCGAGCTTGAATCTGGCACGCGCGACCCGAACTAAACCGCTCGCTCGCCCCAATCCCGGCAACGTGGAATAATCCGCGCCCTTTTGCCAACTGCTCGCACCCAACCTGGTCGCAAGACCCATGGAGATTTCAATGTCCGATCCCAGTCCCCTCGCCAACGGCGCCGATACCAACGCAGCTGCGCAGGCACAGGTTGCTGTGCAAAAAATATACGTCAAGGACGCTTCGTTCGAAGCACCGAGCGCACCGCATATTTTCCAGGAACAAGGCCAGCCGCAGATCCAGTTGAATCTCAATCAGACCGTCAACGGGCTCGCTGAAGGCGTCTATGAGGTGGTGCTGGCGGTTACGGTGACGTGCAAAATCGGTGACAAGAACGCCTATCTGGCCGAAGTGAAGCAGGCCGGTGTATTCGGTCTCAGTGGCTTTGATCAGGCCAATCTGCACGGCGTGCTTGGCACGTTTTGTCCGAACACACTTTTTCCGTACGCGCGCCAGGCGATATCCGATATGGTGCTGGCCGGCGGCTTCCCGCCGTTCTTGCTGCAGCCGATCAATTTTGATCAGATCTATGTCGAACAGTTGCGGCGAAAGAGCGCTGAAGCTGGCGCTGCCCCGATCGCCAACGCCTGATCCAGCATAGCCGCAGGCGAACCACGACCGCGGTAACCTCGGCACATGAGTCCCATGGTTCAGCCCAGAGATCAGCATGTTGCCGTGCTCGGCGCCGGGTCCTGGGGCACTGCCCTGGCGATGGTGCTGGCGCGGCATGGCGTCGCCACCACGCTGTGGGGTCGCGATCCGGTGGCGATGGCTGCGATGCGCACCACCCGCTGCAATCAGCGCTATCTGCCTGATGACCTGTTGCCCGATGCATTGCAAGTCTCGGCTGACCTGGGTGAAGCCTTGCGTGGAGCAAGTCTGTGGCTGATTGTCACGCCCAGTCACGCCTTCGCCGACGTGCTGCGCGAAGCGCTGGTGCACGCGCCTACACCTGCGGGCGTGGCCTGGGCAACCAAGGGATTCGAACCCGGAACCGGCCGCTTCCTGCATGAAGTCGCCGCGGCCGAACTTGGGCCCGACACGCCGACTGCGATTGTCACCGGGCCATCGTTCGCACGCGAAGTCGCTCAAGGGTTGCCGACGGCGGTCACGGTGCATTCCGATTCGATGGAATTTGCCGAGATCATTGCGCATCTGCTGCATGGTCCTGCATTCCGCGCCTATACCGGTACCGACATGATCGGCGCCGAGCTTGGCGGCGCGATGAAAAACGTACTGGCAGTCGCCACCGGAGTCGCGGACGGCATGCAGCTCGGGCTGAATGCGCGCGCCGGCATGATCACGCGTGGCCTCAACGAAATTCTGCGATTGTGCGTCGCCCTCGGCGGACGCCCGGAGACAATCATGGGGCTGGCCGGCGTCGGTGACCTGGTGCTGACCTGTACCGGTGATCTGTCGCGCAACCGCAGGCTTGGATTGGCCCTCGGTCGCGGCCAGAAATTGGCGCAGGCGGTCAGTCAGATCGGCCAGGTGGTCGAGAGCGTTCAAACCGTGAACGAGGTGATGCGCCTGGCCAACCGCCATGGCATGGATCTTCCGATCACCGCCCAGGTCCAGCGTGTATTGAATGAGGAATGCACGCCGGCCGAAGGGCTGCAGGCGCTTTTGGCGCGCGAACAGAAGCCCGAATACCCACCCGGAATGTTCGGCACGCGGAGCGAGACGACGTGATCGTCGTCCGGATTGCAGCATCGTCATGAGCCGCCACCCGTTAACGCCGCCCGAGGCGAAGGCGGTCACCACGGCGACAACGGCCAGCGTGGTGCTGATGTTCATGGTCTGGTTCGTCATGCCGCGACTGAATGCCATGGCTTTCGCGCCGGGCGAGCCCCTGCCGTTGCCGATCCGATTGTTCCAGGCGGTTTACATGATCTGGCCGCTGCTGCTGTTCGCCGCCGCATTTATCGGCGTGCTGGTATCGCGACTGGCAGCGGACAGCGGCTGGCGTCGCGCTCTGATCTTGCTGGACTGGGCGCTGGCGGCGCTGGCCATCGTCCTGATCGGGCTCGGAGCTGTGGCTGCCTATCTACCCGTTTTCATGCTGCCCGGACGGGTCTGAGCGACGCGGTAAAATAGTGCGGTGTCGATACCCGACGCGGTCGCGGCCCGCTAGAGTGCTACTCCGAAACTGGAGGTCCCGTCCGTGCAGTCACCGCCACCCCTGCCGTCCTTGTCGGCGCCGCCAGAGCTCAACCCGTACGCCGCACCAATAGCGCGCGTGGACGACTATTACGCTGACCAACTCGTGCTTGCCGACCGCCTGACCCGTCTGCTCGCGGTGATTGTTGATTTTGCGATCATGGCGGGGTTGGCCGCGATCATCGGCGTTATCGCAGCAATCGTTTTGCCGGCGACCCAGAAAAATGCACAGGGACAAGAGGCAGCGATGATCGCCTTTGTCGTAGTTATTGTGGTTGCGCTGTTGGCGCTGATGATTGTGAATCTGGTGTTGCTGCACCGTTACGGTCAAACCATTGGAAAACGCATCCTCAAGATAAAAGTGGTGCGTCTGGATGGCAGTCAATGTTCCCTGCTGCGTTACATCTTTGCGCGCTGGCTGCCGGTCGGTCTGCTGGGTTCGATTCCGTTGCTGGGCCCGGTGATCTCACTGGTCGATTCGCTGATGATTTTCCGCAACGATCAGCGCTGCATGCACGATCTGATTGCCGACACGATCGTGGTCAAGGCCTGAGAATTGGTACCGCACGGATGCTCGATACGCTCGCCCAGGTGGAAACCCCAGAAGGCACCGCACTGCGCCTGCGCGCAGCCGGAATGTTGCCGCGCGCTGCGGCCTGGGCAGTGGATTTCGGCATCCGTCTGGTCATCATCTGGATGCTGTCGGTGCTGCTGCTCATGCTCGGCGAGGCCGGAATGGGCTTGTACTTGATCGTGTTGTTCCTGTTTTTCTGGTTCTATCCAGTGCTGTTCGAAGTGTTGCGCGATGGCCAGACCATTGGCAAAAAAGCACTGGGATTACGCGTGATCAACGCCAATGGCACGCCGGTGACCTGGCTCGCCTCGATCGTGCGCAATTTGATGCGCACTGTGGACATGCTGCCGGCGGTTTATGGCTTTGGCTTTGTCGCCGGACTCATCGATCCGCGCGGTCGCCGTCTCGGTGACATGGTCGCCGGAACTCTGGTGGTCCATGTCGAGAAACCGCACCAGCACATCGCCGCGCCCAATGTTCCCGTGGTCCACCCGGCGATGGCACTGAATGCCGATGAAAAGGCCGCAATCATTGCCTTCGCCGAACGTGCCCAGCAACTGACGCCAGAGCGTCAACAGGAACTCGCCGACATACTTCCGATGCTGAGCGATGCCCGCGGCAGCGCCGGGGTCCAGCGACTGCTGGGCATGGCCAATAGTTTCCTGGGGCGGCGATGAAGCAGGAGCTGTTTCAATCGCATCATGCGCACGAATGGAACGCACTTGAGCAATGGCTGACAGTGCGTGGCCGGCCACGCCATCGAGATCGGTCACGCGACGCCGAGGGCGTGAACAGCGATCTGGAATTTCCCGCGCTGTATCGCCGCATCTGCCAGCACTTGGCGTTGGCCGAACGGCGTGGCTACAGCGCGTTGCTGATCGAACGCCTGCAGGACCTGGTGCACCGTGGTCACTTGGTGCTTTACCGGCCACCACCGCCACACATGCATCGCATCGTCAGCTTCTTCGCCACTGATTTTCCGTCTCTGGTGCGTGCGCAGTGGCGGCCAATGACGGTCGCGGCGGTTTTGTTCTTTGTGCCGCTGCTGTTGATGATTGGCCTATTGCAGTGGCGGCCGGAGTTGGCCCACTCGATGTTTGATGTGGAACAGCTGGCACAGTTTGAGTCGATGTACGACCCCAGCGACAAGGACAAACGACTCGGTCGTGAGAGCGGCAGCGACGTGATGATGTTCGGCTACTACATCATGAACAATGTCAGCATCGGTTTTCGGACTTTTGCCAGCGGACTGCTGTTCTGTGTCGGTTCGATCTTCGTGCTGGTGAGCAACGGGCTGGTGATTGGTGGCGTCGCCGGCCATTTGACAGCCATCGGCTACGGCGAACCGTTCTGGCGTTTCGTCGTCGGCCATTCAGCGCCAGAACTGCTGGCCATTGTGATCTCCGGCGGTGCCGGGCTGCAGATCGGAATGGCACTGATCGCCCCGGGCCGGCGCAGTCGCGGCCGCGCCCTGGTTGAAGCTGGCATCATCGGTGCGAAACTCGTGCTCGGTGCGTTTGCCATGCTGGTATTTGCTGCTTTTGTCGAAGCGTTCTGGAGTTCAATCGGCTGGATGCCCAATGCCATCAAGTTCAGCGTCGGTGGGTTGATGTGGTTGCTGATCGTGCTGTGGCTGTTGCGTGGCGGCAAAGGCAATGCGCAGGCCAGTGCATGAGACAGCGCCGATGATCAGCCATTGCAATTGCAGCGCAGGCCCGTCGCGGGTTCGCGAAGTGGCGATGGCCTCGTGTCAGCGCTGGATTTCGTTTGCTGTGCAACGACCGCACAAGGATCACGACACTGGCAACTCACGGTCGGCAAGCAAAGTCACTTTGCACGCCGAAACCATCGAGCACCGGATCACCAAGTTGCACTCAACCGGCACCATTTCATCACGCTTCCAGGCCGCTAGTGCGACTTGAAAGCATAACGATCGCGCTGCGCCCGCGATCACCTTGGGAGGCCGCTGACCTTGGCGTTGCGCTGGTGCGCCGGCATGCCGCCCGCATTTATGGCGCCTGGGTATTGGTCACGCTTCCGGTGTGTGTGCTGCTCAGCCTGCTCGGCGCGTTGATCGATCAGGTTTGGCTTGGCGGGCTGCTGCTGTGGTGGCTGAAACCCATGTTCGATCGTATTCCGCTTTTTGTGCTGTCACGCGCGGTATTCGGTGCCACCCCAACTCTAGGCGAGACGCTGCGTGCGCAAGGCAATTGGGGCTGGCGTGCGTGGCGCTGGCTGCATTGGCGGCGCCTGCATCCGGGACGCGCGCTGCTGTTACCGGTGGACCTACTGGAGGGACTGAGCGGCTCGGTACGCCGCGAGCGCTGCCGCGTTCTGGCGCGGGCCACCGGTTCGCCCAGTCTGTTGATTTGGGTGATCGGTTGGCATGTGGACATGATGCTGTATTTCTCGCTCATTCTGCTGGGCTTGATGTTTGTGCCGATTGAGTTTCTGCCTGACTCCGCCAAGGCAGTCTGGGAGACGATGTTTGAATCACCTCCGTTGTGGGTGCAGGGCTTGAATAACTTGCTGTACTGGCTGGCGATGAGCATCATGGAACCGTTCTATGTCGGTGCCGGTTTTGGTTTGTATCTGAATCGGCGTACCTTGCTTGAAGCCTGGGACATCGAACTCGCGTTTCGTCGTCTGGCTACGCGACTGCGCCAGGTGTCGGTGTTGCTGGCAGTCGGCGCCGGGTTGTTGATCGCGGTGACGCCGGCGCTGCAGGCGCAGCCCATCGCTGGCGTTACGGCGTCCATTGCTCGCAACGCTGAACTAAGCAGGGCGGTTGTTGCGGCACGCGCAGCGGAGCAAGAGAAAGTCGAACCCAATCCACTTCAGGAGCTGATCGAATCCGCTGAGAAATTGGGGACTGAATTGGATCTGGACACGACCGGCAACACTCCCGTTTCCGCATTGCCAGAAGTGTTTTCCAAGCAGTACCGGGATGACGGCGCCGGGTTTGAAGCGTCCGTTGGCACGGCATACCAGGACAAGGATCTGAACCCCAAGGCGACCGTACAGACTTGGGAGCGGCGCATTGCAGAAGTACCCGGTAAACCGTCGAGTATGCCGGAATGGTTGCAAGGTCTCGCCCGGATCATTGCCTTCCTCGCCGAGAACGGTCTCTGGATCCTGGTAGGGCTGCTGCTCGTCGTGCTGATTCGCTATGCCGACCGCTGGTTGCCATGGTTCAGTGATCGTTTCGTGCGTGCGCGGGCACTCGATCCAATCGAGGTACACGACATCGCTGTTGCCGAAGCGCTGCCGGACGATTTGCCCGCTGCAGTGCAAGCATTGTGGCACTCAGGACAGCAACGTGCGGCATTGGCGCTGTTCTATCGTGCCGCCGTGCAACGCTTGATCGACGCGCTCGGAACGCCGCTGCCGGCGGGTGCCACCGAATCGGAATGCATGCGACAAGCGCAGCGTCTGCGCGAGCGCGAGGGCACCCGGGATAGGGAATTTGCTGGTCTGTTCGCGCGCATCGTGCGCAACTGGCAGGGGATTGCCTATGCCCAGC
>JANMSL010000084.1:0-1669 GCA_031389245.1 Lysobacterales bacterium
CGCGCCTGCCGACACTCGGCGAAGAGATCTTTATTCCCCAGCACCCCGGTGGTCGCATCAAGGAGCTGGCCACGGTCAGCGATCATGTCGGCGGCGCACGCTGCCGCATTGACACCGCCACGCAAAACGGATCGGGTACAAACACCGACGCCGGCTACAAGTGCGACACCGAGGGCGGATCATCGGGCTCGCCCGTAGTCGCCCGTTCCAGCAACAAAGTGATTGCCCTGCATCACCTGGGTGGCTGCAACAACTCTGGCGCGCACATCTCCAAAATCTGGCCGCAGGTATCCAGCTTTTTCGGTGGTGTGGTGCCCGGTGGGGATACCGGCACACCCAGCAACGCGGCGCCAACGGCGAATTTCAGCTTCACAACCAGCGCGCTGACCGCTGCGTTTACCGACAGCTCGACCGACAGCGATGGCACAATCGCCTCGCGCAGCTGGAACTTCGGTGACAGCACGACATCGACTGCGATCAATCCGAGCAAGACCTACAGCGCCGCCGGCACCTACAACGTCAGCCTCACTGTCACCGACAATGGCGGCGCCACCAACACCAAGTCGAGCGCAGTGACCGTCACCTCCGGCACCGCCAACAATATCCTGACCAATGGCGTGGCCAAGACCGGTCTGACCGCTGCCACCGGCGCCGAACTGGTGTATGTGCTCAGCGTACCGGCCGGTGCGACCGGTTTGAAATTCGTCACCACGGGCGGAACCGGTGACGCCGACCTCTATGTGAAGTTTGGTTCGGCGCCGACCGATACCGTGTATGACTGCCGGCCATTCCTCGGTGGCAACGCCGAGACCTGCAATATCGCCACGGCGCAGGTCGGAACGTACTATGTGCGGCTCAAAGCGTATGCGGCGTTCTCGGGCGTGTCACTGACCGGCAGCTATACTACCGGCGGTGGCACCAGCTTCTTCCAGAACACGGCCGACTTCACCATTGGCGACAACGCGACGGTGAACAGCCCAATCGTCGTCAGTGGCCGCAGCGGCAATGCGCCAACGACGCTGAGCGTGGCGGTGAACATCGTGCACACCTACCAGGGTGATTTGAAAGTAGACCTGGTGGCCCCCGATGGCACGCTGTACAACATCCACAATTACACTGGCGCGGGCACCGACAACATCGTGAAAACGGTAAGCATCAACGCCAGCAGCGAGGTCGCGAACGGCACCTGGAACTTGCGTGTGAACGACAACGCGGCAGGTGATACCGGCTACATCAACAGCTGGTCGATGCAGTTCTAGTCACGTCGTAGCGGCCCCAGGCCGCGGGCGGAAAGAACCGAACCCCGGCCTCGTGCCGGGGTTCATTTTTGTCGCCAACCTCGGCTGCAATTCCCGACTTCACGTCTGGACAAGTGCTCACGTCCGCAGTCGCGCGCAAGCTGTTGCCGCTATCACCCAGAGGGATCCGCGGGAGCCCCACGCATCGCGGTGATCTCGGCATCCTTCTGCGCCCAGATATCGTTGATCCAGACCTGAAAACGCTCGCGAAACTCGGAATCGTTTTCATAGTCTCCCGACAGCAGGTCCGCAGGGATTGGGCGTTCCTGGATACGCAGGCGGATCTCCGGCACGCGATCGGCAACTAGATCATAAAGAGTCGGACGGCCCGCCGGATAGACGATGGTGACATCCACTACCGACTGCAGAAT
>JANMSL010000114.1:0-15851 GCA_031389245.1 Lysobacterales bacterium
GCCAGCCTTTGCTCGAACGGACCTGCATCGTGGACTGGACCGTTAACGCGTTCTTTGTCGCGCACGTCCAGAGTGCGGCCATCGACTCGCTGGCGGACGTTGACGATATCTGGATTCGCCTTGCAACTCATTCTTCCCGCCCAAGGCCATCAAGCCGCAAGCCCAGGTCCTGTAGCCCGGTCGCAACGCAGCAATCGTCGTGGCAATCGCGGCACACCGAGCGGGAACGCAGATGTTCCATCACCACATCGCCGACCTGTTTGCCCGGCACGCGAAAGTCGAGCTGGGTGATGGGTATGGGCTTCGATAGGGGAGCCGCGCGCATCAGCGTTGCTGCAATGAGCGCGACAGGATTACGCATCTTCTTTGGCCGTTCATGTCTCTGAGCCTCTGAGCGCAATGCTGCGTTTCGAGTGCTTCGAATTGCGCTGAGCCGCATGCGACGGCGGCGATAGCGGCGGGGTCAAGATCAATTACGCTGCAACGATCACTGCAGCTTTTGGCATTTCCGCTGACGGGTTTGGTTTTATACGATTCTTGATCGGCGTCGCGCGCTGCGATGTCGCTGCTGTCGAGAGCGCCGGGCCTGCAGAATTGTTGCTCGGAATGCTTTTGAGAATTGATGATGGGTTGCATGGACTGCCGCCGTCGGAGTCGCTTCAGGCCGCGAATCGCGAACATTGGCTTTTGCTAGGTCAGGGCAATGACTCAGCGTCGGGGCACTTCGCCCTCACCCAGCGCAATTTCCTATGGCCTCCGTTTTTTGGTTCCTACGTATTCGCCATCGCGTGCTGCAGCTTGCTGCGGATTCAGCGTTGCTGATCCGCTCATCGAAGGCCGCACCAGACTCACCGACGACCCACTTGTTTCACGGGCCGGAGCGGCCTGAACCGACGCCGGGTATTGCTTTGGCGTCGGTTGCGGGCGGGTCGGACGCCCGAGCTTGGCACTGCCGACGCGCGGAATTGCAGGTTCAAATCAGCACCGTGTTTTTCAACTTCCCTAGGAGACCATCAATGAACTACAACGTCACCAGCCGCTCTCGCCGCCCTGCGTGGGCCTTCGCCGTCGCGCTACTGGGCCTGCTCAGTGCCAACGCGCACGCGCTCAGTTACAACGGCCGCATCGATCTCGTACAGTCCACAGGCGCGAACAGCACGTCGGTTCGGTATTACATTTCGGCCCAGGGCCTGAGTGTGTTTGCCACAGGGGTGAATGAAACAATTTTACGCGAAGCGTTTTTTCGCAAGGCTAACGTCAGCATCAGCTATCAGCCGATGGATTGCCCGAACGGTACCTTGGGGACTTGCGGCAGTCTTACGCTGATCACAGTCCATGCGCTCAACCTGCCCTAGCCGGAGTGATGAGTCGCCAACGTCGTCTACCAAGTTGACGCGCGCAGCCCAGGCGCCTCGGGCATCACTGTACAAAGCCAGGACACCCAAAGCCAGGACACCCACTATTCCGATATTTCCTTGCCCACGCCATGTTCGGTTCTGACTGGCAGTTCTCTTGGAAAAGTCGGTGTCGAGGTTTCATGCATAGCCCGGCGAAGCGTGAGCCGCAGCCGGAGGGCAAGCGCATCGAGGCGTCGCCATGGCCCGTATGCATAGGAATTCTCGTAATGAGGCATAAGTCCGTGATCGTCGATACGACGCGGCGTACGTCGACCTTGATGAGGACTCCGTGTGAAACTACTGCTCGCATGCCTACTACTGGTCCTGTCCTCGCCCACATGGGCTGTGTTGTACTGCATCACCAATGCGGCAGATTTTTATACGGACTTGCAGACGGCGGCGACATCCAGCGCCGATGATGAGCTTCGGCTCGCCAGTGGTCTGTTCGGTGGGCTCGGCAGCGAGACTGCTAGCGTCAATGGTGATCTGCGCATCAGCGGTGGGTGGGGCACGGGCTGCTTGGCGCGCACAATCAGCAGCCTGACCACATTGACCGCGAACAGCAGTGCAGACTTCACCATCAACATGGGTGGAGGTACACTCGAAATAGACCGGCTGCGCTTCGTCAGCTGGAATCGAGTGCGCATCCTCGATTCTTTTACACCGGCACTGGCTGAGATCAGCAGCGTTACGCTTCATCGCAGCAACTTCAGCGCGTTGACCAGGGGACTGGTGGCGCAGTTGAGCAGCCACGATCTATACGTCAGCAGCTCGATCTTTTCCGGCAACGATGGCGATGGCTTGGCGATCATCAGCCCCAGCGGTGATGTCTCCGGCATCAAGGCGGTCTTGCAATACAACACTTTTTCAGCAAACGCGACCGGGCTTCGAATTACCACCGGGATCGGCCCCTGGGCTAGCATCTTGGTCGAAAGCTCGGTGATGAACAACAACAGCAATCGAGATATCGCTCTGACCGGGCAGGAGATGACGCTGCGCCACTGCCTCTGGAACACCGAAATCGTGTCGGGTGGCGCCAGTTTGAGCGTCGCCTCGGTAGGCAATCGTTCCGGCGACCCAGGGCTCGACGGCGCCCTGCACCCGATCGAGCCGATCTCGCAATTGATCAATAATGCCTTCTCAGGTTTTACCTTGCCGGTCAGCGCCGACTACGACGGTGGCCCGCGCGTGGTCGGCTCGCGCGGCGACATCGGCGCGTATGAAAGCGCCGTCAATGATGCGGCCACGCTGGTAGTCACTAACACCAACGACAGCGGCGTCGGCTCGTTGCGGCAAGCGATCATCGACGCCAATACCAACCCGGCGCAGAACACGATCGAATTCAATATCCCGGGCAGCTGTCCACGCCTGATCAATCTTCTGAGCTCATTGCCGGACGTTTTGGACCCGGTGACCATCGACGGCTACACGCAGCCGGGAAGCGCAACCAACGAGTCGGCATCCGGTTTTGACGGCAGCGTGTGCGTATTCCTGCTGGGCGGCAACGAGCGCGCGAATGGACTGGCGCTGCGCCCTGCCGATACGGGCGATTTGATAACCGCGCAAGGGCTGGGCTTCTACGGATTCAGGGCCTCAGGTGTCTTCGTAATGGGCAATGGCCGCGCAGTTATCCGCGGCAACTTGTTTGGTACCGGTGCCAACGTGGCGAACCAGCCGTTTGAGAACGAGGCGATCGAGGTGCGCGATGCATCGGGGACCATCATCGGCGGACCGGACCTCGCGTCGCGAAATGTGATCGGCCTTGCCCAGGTTGGCGTCCTGCTGAGAGACGGCGGCGCGCGCCGTACGGTGCAGAACAACTTGATCGGGGTAGATCGCAACGGCACCGCAGCGCTTGCCAATGAGGTGGGTGTCAAAGTGATCAACAGCGATGACGATATGATCTTGAAGAACACCATCGCCTTCAACAACGCGCAAGGTGTCCTCATCGCCCCAGGCGGGTCCCTGGCCATTCGAATCGAAAGCAACAAGATCGGTACGACGACAGCGTCACCGCTCCTGGGTGGCAACGGCAGCAATGGTGTGCGCATCGAAGACGGTGACGGTCACCGCGTGTTCGGCAACAAGATTTGGAACAACGGAACCGATGGCGTGGCATTACTCAGCACGTCTCGGCGCAATCTGCTCGCCAGCAACACTTACTTCAACAATGCATTGCAAGCCATCGATCTGTCGCCCGATGGCGTCAACCCGATCGATCTCGATGTCGGCCAGACCGGCGCCAACGACCAACAGAATTATCCCACCATACAAACGGCCCGTGGCTCCAATACGCAGGGCGACGTTAACCTGCTGCTCTCCACCGCCAATGGCAGCTATTCAGTACAACTGCTGTTGAGCGCGGACTGCAGCAGTCCGTTCAGTCAAGGCCAATACCTGCTTGCCGGCACGGTGGCGCCGATCGCGGTCGGATGCGCAGGCCCGACAGTCAATTGCCCTCAACCGATCACACTTCAGGTCGCCGCGCCAGCAGCCGGCATCGATCTAATTGGCGCCGGCATCACCGCGATCGCCTGGGACGAGCAAAACAACACCAGCGAGGTTTCCGCCTGCGTGCTGTATCAGCAAGGTCCGCTGCTGCTGCGCGATGGGTTCGAATGAGTGCGCCGGTTTGACCGGTGAAGCTTTAAGGGGTGGAAGCACCCTCCAACAAAGGAGTAGCGATCCATGAACGTCCCGAGTCATGCGCGGCGTATTCCCAGATGCGGCGTGAAGCGCTGACACAGGTGTCGATAGGCCAACTTTCGGTGCGTCAGGGAAACCGGCGTGATCAAAATATTTGCTGCTTCTCGATGCGGATAACTATGTGTCTGCACATCAGGCCATTGTTGGTGGCCAACCGAGCTGTGATTGTCTGGGCGCCAGTTTGCCAGAGGAATTCATCTATGCAGCTATGATGACGATCGGCTTCAGCTTCGTTTACCGAATTGGCGCTGGCGCCATTCGCGGGCTGTCGCAAGTGCGAACGGCAGAAATACTTACCTTGCGAAAACGACAAAAGTGAGCCGTGTGATGGTTCCCGATCTGTGCATGCAATCGATAATGGCGCAAGCACTTGCTGAATTCGACCGACTGGTGGAGCTGCCTGAAGCGGAACGCGCAGTCGAACTCGCAGCGCTGTGGCAAACCGCACCAGACCTCGCTTCCGCTGTGCGAAAACTATTGAAGGCGGACGCGGTTTCCTCGGGCGTGCTCGATCACGGCGTCCAAGCGAACGCAGGTGCGTTGCTGATGGATGAAGCCACGTCCAGCGCTAACGCGCTCAAATCCGGCGACCAGGTCGGCGCATTTGTCCTGCAAAGCTTGTTGGGCCGCGGCGGCATGGGAGAGGTGTGGCTCGCCAAGCGACACGACTCGGGACAGGCAGATGCATTTGTCCAGCAAGTAGCGCTCAAAGTATTGAAGCGGGGCATGGACAGCGAAGCGCTGAGTGCTCGTTTCGTGCAAGAGCGCAGAATTCTGGCCGAGCTGAATCACGCGCATTTTGCGCGTTTTATCGATGGTGGCATGAGTGCTGACGGGCGCCTGTACTTTGCCATGGAGTACGTCGAGGGCGCGAACCTGTTGGAGCACGCGAACACGAAGCGCTTCGGCGTGCGCGAGCGCGTACGCTTGCTGGCTGAGGTCAGTGAAGCGGTGGCTTACGCGCAAAATCACCTGGTCGTGCATCGCGATTTGAAGCCTTCGAATATCCTGGTCGATGCCAGTGGACAACCGCGAATTCTTGATTTCGGTATTGCGAAATTGTTGGGCGAACGCGCACCCGACGACGCACTTACCCATACCGGCATCCACGCGCTCTCGCCGGCCTATGCCGCTCCCGAACAAGTGCTGGGTGAGGCGATCAGCACGGCAACCGATGTCTACGCGCTGGGCACAATCCTGTTTGAGCTGATCACCGGGTCATTGCCGCACACGCGCCAATTGCGTTCGATTGAAGCACTGGCGGCACAGGTCAACACCGAGCAGACGCCAGTGCCAAGCCAGGTGATTCGGCGTTCGGACGTGACCACCCACTCCGGTCATAGCGCGCGCATGCTGCGCGAAGTTGCGGGTGATCTGGATACCATTATTTTGACCGCCCTTAAGCGCGAGCCGGCCAGGCGCTATGCCTCGGCTGCAGCGTTTGCCGAAGATTTGCGGCGTTGGCTGGACGGCCGCCCGATTGCCGCATTGCCGGATTCTCGGGCCTACCGACTGAGGAAGTTTGTCGCACGAAATCAATTGATGGTGGGGAGCGCCAGCACGGTACTGCTGGCGTTGATCGCTGGCCTGGGCGTGGCCTTGTGGCAGGCGAATGTGGCGCGGGAGCAAGCAGACTTGGCGCGCCAGGCAGCGACCCGCGCCGAAAACGAAGCGGCAACGGGCCGTCGAATTACCGATTTCGCGCTTTCCATGGTGCACGAACTCAATCCTCATAGTCGCGTAACGAGCGAGCCCAAGACACCACAACAATTGATCGTAGCCAGCATTGCGCGCGCGCGAACTGAACTCAAGGACGATCCAGACGCACGCGCTGCCTTGCTGGCCAAGCTCGGCATGATGCTCAGCGTGACCGGTGATCTGCCGGGCGCTGACTCCGCCGCGCAGGAAGCCTTGGACCTCCTGCTGCTTCGTGGCAATGCGCCGAAGCAAAAAGTCGCTGAGGCTCAGTTCGACTTGGCTGGAATTCGTATGCAGCAATCGAGGAACGTGGAAGCCGAGCAACTGCTGCTGTCAGCGCTCCCAAATTTTGCGGCAGACCCTGAGTCACAAAAATATGCCGCAATGTCGCAGTCGCACTTGGCCAGAATCGCCCGATCGCAGGCGCAATTCAGCTTGGCAATGGAGCGCTTGGTCGCGGCAAAGGCCTTGTTTGCCAAGGCCTATGGCCCCGATCATCCACATACCATCGAGCTGGAGAGCAATCGCGCCATGCTGTTGGTGGAGCTGGGTCGATTTGCCGAGGCTGAAACCGCCTATCGCAATGCAATAGCAGACTATGAGCGCACTGGCGGGTCAGACTTCCCACGCCTGATGTCGCCACTGTCGGGGCTTGCGAGCATTCAGGTGATGCGAGGTCAGTATGTTGAGGCGCGCTTGAACTATCAGCGCGCGCTCACCATCGGTCGAGCAAAAATGGGTTCGGGCGATCCCTATGTGATCCGCATCGCTCTGGCGTTGATCCGGTTACTGTGCATCACCGGGGAATTGGACGAAGCAGTTCAACTAAGCGCCAGTATTGACGAGCGCAATCTCCAACAACGATTTGATGCCTTGCAGAATTTTGAGCGCACGCGCGCCGTGCTTTCGCGAGCGAGAAAGCTTTTCGTGGAAGAGAATTCCGCCTTGGAAGCGGCCCGACAATGGATAGTAAAAATTGGCCCAGAACCGTCAATCAATCATGCCGAGACGCTCGCCGATATCGCGATGAACGCAATAGCGCGCGCTGACTTTTGCCGCGCGTCGCGTTTCGCCACAGAGGCGGATGCCATGTTCACGCGGCTGCCGCATGTACTGCCCATTGATCGAGTGGTTCTAGTCGAAGTTCAGAGTGTGCTGCTCGAGCAGGACGGAGAGATTGCGCTCGCCAGGCAACGCCTGGATAACCTCTTGGCCGAGCTCAGGGCATCAACCGGTAAAGATACGGTTCAATTTGCAAGACTCCAGCGGCGACTCGATGAGCTGTCAAAACCACGCGGCCGATCACATGCGGCGGCACAGGGTAAGGTTCTGGATGGGCGTCAGTGCAGCGAATGAGGGAACTGGCCGGAGCTACCGTCGAAGCGGCAGCGCGCTACTGGTGAGGTGAGCGCGCAACGGTGGGTTGCACCCACCCTACGATCCACGCAAGACCGTAGGGTGGGTGTACCGCGCAATGGTGGGTTGCACCCGCCCTACGATTCACGCGGACGTAGGGTGGGTGCAACCCACCGTTTTTCAGTTCATCAGTTTGCTTTACGAGTTGGTCGTTCGGCAGCGGCGGGCCACTTGCAAGCATGTGCCTCGGGAGATCTCGGCAGCAACGCGCCATCAAGTCGCCGAACAGGGCGCGTGGCCCGTTTAGCGACGAGTTTGCGTATGGGGGGATAGATACCGGCTTTCAAGGAGCCCCTGACCATGCCTCTCGACATGAGCCGCCTTTTCGCACTCATTTTTCTGATCCTGCCGCTGCGCTCGTGGGCGTTGCTGGCCAGCGAGGATTACGATGGCGGCCCGCGCGAAGTCGGTTCGCGTGGTGATATCGGTGCTTACGAAAGCGCGGTCAATGGCGGCCCGACGCTGACCGTGACCAACACCAACAACAGCGGTGCCGGCTCTCTGCGACAGGCGATCATTGATGGCAATACCGATCCCGGGAGCAAAACAATCGCATTCAATATTCCGGGTAACTGCCCGCACCTGATCAGTCCCGACAGCGAACTGCCTGACGTGGACGAGCCGGCCACCATCGACGGGTACACGCAGCCCGGCAGCACGCCGAACCAGGCAGCCGGCGCCTTCGATGGCACCGTTTGCGTGTTCTTGCTGGGCGGCAACATCCGGCCCCGCGGCCTGCAACTGAACCCGGAGGATGCCGATGACACCATCAGCGTGCACGGACTGGGATTCTACGGGTTCAGCGTTGCCGCAATCCTGGTCAATGGTGATGGCCGCGCGCTGATCGGCGGCAACCTCTTCGGCACCGGCGCACTGGTTTTCAATCAAACCTTCAACCGCAGCGCCATCGAAGTGATCAATGCGCCAGGCACCATCATCGGCGGCGCCGACCGCAGTTTGCGCAATGTGATTGGCACCGCTACCGAGGCAGGAATCACGCTGAGCACATCGACTGGCCGCCGCACGGTGCATGGCAATCTGATCGGCGTCGCGCGCAACGGCATCAGCGCGCTAGCCAATGGTGTGGGTATCAAGGTCGTCGCGAGCAACGACGACATGATTTTGAAGAATACGATCGGCTTCAGCGATGCGCAGGGTGTGCTGGTGACACGCGGCGGAATAACCGACGAGCCGGCGCGACGCGTATCCATCCTCAGCAATAAAATCGGCACCACCGACACCGAGAGCAACGCTGGCAATGGCACCAACGGTGTGCGCCTGGAGTTCGGCGAGGACCATGAGGTTTCGGGTAACAAGATCTGGAACAACGCTACCGATGGCTTGGTGGTGCTCAGTACCTCGCGGCGCAATCTGTTGGTGCGCAACACCTACTTGAACAATACGCTGCAGGCGATCGACCTGTCACCCGATGGCGTCAATCCGATCGATTTGGACGTCGGGCAAACCGGCGCCAACGACCAGCAGAACTACCCCACCCTACTCAACGCAAGCGGCTCCAACAGCCAGGGCGATGTCAGCGTGCTGCTGTCCAGCGAAAATGGCAGCTACAACGTACAACTGCTCTTGAGCCCGGATTGCAGCAACCCGTTCAGTCAGGGGCAGTACGTCCTTGCCAGCACGACGACGCCGGTGGTGTTTGGCTGTGGCACACCCAGCTCCAATTGCTCAGGGCCAATCACGCTGCAAGTTGCTTCACCCGCCGCCGGGGTCGGGCTGCTCGGCAGTGGCATCACTGCGATTGCCTGGGACGAGCAGAACAACACCAGTGAGGTCTCGGCATGCTTTTTGTACGGGCAGGGAAGCCTGTTGCTCAGGGATGGGTTCGAATAGCGCCGGTAGCGGGCCGTCCTATGGCAGCGGGTCGTTTCTGCTGTCGGACTTGATTGCATGACTCGCTGCACAAGCTGCATCAACAAAATGAACAACCCCGCTGATCATCAATTTACGCGTTCGTCTTGACCATCATGCCGCCGATTTCCTTCAACAGCTTTGCGGCCACGATGGCGGTCAGATTGGAGATGTCGCAGCGCGGGTTGTACTCGACGATATCGGCGGCGATGATCGGCTGATCGATGGCCTGAATCAAATCGATCACCTGACGCGTAGACAGGCCACCGGGTTCCCGGTGCGATACGCCGGGCGCGTAGGCCGGGTCCAGTGCGTCGAGGTCCATGGAAAGATAGACTGGCGTCGTCAGCTCAAGCCGGAGCTGCTCGCCGCAGCGGCCCGCCGCAATAGTTTCTACGCCGAACCGCTTGAACTGTTCACGATGATGATCGTTGACAGTGCGCAGCCCCACCTGGATCAGTCGATCGGCAAGCCGCTCTTCCATGATCCGGGCGAACGGCGAGGTGTGGGAGCGTGGATTACCCTGATACGCGTGATAGATGTCGGGATGCGCGTCGATATGGACGATGGTCAGTTGGGCGTGGCGTCGACGTACGGCGCGCATGATCGGATGGGTGATCGCGTGATCGCCACCCAGGCAAATCAATGGATCGCCTGTGTCCATCGCGCGTGCGACCTGCTGCTCGATCAAATCCCACGGATCAGACGCGCTATCGAACTGGATGTCGCCAAGATCAAGGAGTCTGCCGGGGATGCCGAGATCCGTGCCGGTTTCACTCCACATGCTGTACGCGTCGCACTGCAACTCGCGGCGGATATGCGCGGGTGCTTCAGCTGCGCCTTTCATGAACGACGAGTTATCGTCGTG
Source organism: Lysobacterales bacterium (assembly GCA_031389245.1). Taxonomy (GTDB): domain Bacteria; phylum Pseudomonadota; class Gammaproteobacteria; order Xanthomonadales; family Ahniellaceae; genus 0-14-3-00-62-12. The sequence continues at coordinate 9,955 of JANMSL010000114.1, forward strand.
GGGGATGCCCAAAAGAGAAATCTTGATCATTTTAAATTCCTGCCTCGTTCTCGAACCTGGGGGTTGCCGCAATCAGGCGACGAGAAGCTTGTGCGCATTGCAATGCGCACAAGCGATTCAGAGAACCCGCAATACCGATCAAGAGGCGCTGGGATACTTCACGCTGCAGCCATAGGCCTGCGTCGTAGGACGGCTGACTGCCTTGCCCGCCATCGCCTCAGCGAGCGCCTGAGAAACGTAGTTGGTGGCGCCCTTTATGTCACCCGGGTTGGCGCTGGGTTTGCTGTCGATCGCACCGGCGTAGATCAGCACTCCCTTGGGATCGACGATGTACATATGCGGTGTCGTGCGCGCGCCGTAGGCGTTGCCCACAGCACCGGTCGAATCCACGATCGTGGCCGTGGGTGCGGCGTTTTTGGACTTTTGCCAATCGTTGAGTTCGGCGCGCGCAGCGCTGTCATCCCCGTCGGTTGCCATGGTTCGAATGCTCAGCCAGACGGCGCCATCGGCGATGGCCTGCTTTTGTGTGGCAGGCATGTTGCCGCCGTCGTAGTGCTTCTGCACGAACGGGCATTCCGGATTCGTCCACTCCAGCACAATGAACTTACCCTTGTAGTCGGCCAGGGCAACCGGCTTTCCTGCCGCATCGGTCGCAGCGAACGCCGGCGCCGTCTTGCCTACCACGGCCTGCGCCGACACGGTCGCGCTGCCGAGCAAGATCGCGCCGCAGAGTGCAATTGCTGTCCAGGTTTTCGTCATCGTCTTCATCATCGGCTACCTTTTTGAGCGGTGGATTGGACTCCGTCGCCATCGGCGGACGGAGGGTTGAGCACGCGTTTCAAGTCATCGACGCGCAGTATCTCAGGCAGAAGCTCAGGCGCCTGAGCAGAGGAAGCGTAGAAAGCATATACCGGCACGCCGCTGCGGCCGAGACGCGCAAGTTCGGCGGTGATTTCGGGATCGCGGCGTGTCCAATCGGCGCGCAGCAACACAACGCCAAGGCGATCGAATGCGCTCAGCACATCAGCGTCGGCCAAGGCGGCACGTTTGTTGAACTGGCAGGTGATGCACCATGCCGCGGTAAAGTCGACGAACACGAGTCGGCCTTGCGCACGCGCCTGGGTCTGGGCAGGCAGCGACCATGGCTGCCAGCGCGTTGCAGTCGACGTTGCAGTCGACGTTGCGGCCAACGCGATCGGCGGCGTGTGGATACCTGGCAACGCCCAGGCAATGGTCGCAGCCAGTACGATCACGGCCAAGGTGCCGAACCCGATCCGTTCTCTTCGGCCCAAGTCAGGTGCGCCAATCACCCATGCCGCGAAGGCAAGCGCCAACAGCACGCCCATCAGTGCCGCGACGCCGTCGATGCCGACTTGCTGCCCGAGCACCCACAGCAGCCAGATCACCGTCGCGAACATCGGAAACGCCATCAACACCTTGAGACGCAGCATCCACACCCCTGGCCGCGGCAGCCGACTTGCCAGAGCAGGCACCAGGCTCAGCGTCAGGTAAGGCAGCGCCATGCCCAGACCAAGCGCAGCAAACACGGTCAATGACTGCGCGGCAGGCAGCGTCAGCGCCGCGCCGAGTGCTACCCCCATGAATGGACCGGTGCACGGCGATGCGACCGCAACGGCAAGTGCACCGGTCAACGCGTGATCAAGCGTCGGATGCCGGGCGCGCAACGTACCGATACGGCTGGGCAGAACGCTGGCGAACTCGAAGACACCCGCAAGATTGAGCCCGATCAGGGTGAACAGTGCCGCCAGCAACGCGACAAAGGTCGGCGATTGCAGCTGAAAACCCCATCCGAATTGTTCGCCGCCCGCACGCAGCAGAATCAACAGGGATGCCAGCGCGACAAAAGACCCCACCACGCCGGCGGTATAGGCCAATCCGCCGTGAATGCGCGAACGGTGGTCGTGTCCCGGATCGGCAAAATCCAGTACCTTCAACGAGAGCACAGGAAAGACACAGGGCATCAGGTTGAGCAATACGCCGCCGAGTAGGGCCAAACCCAGCGCCAACAGGAATGACGTGGTTACCGGCGCAGTGATAGTGGGCGCTGCATCCGATGCCATGCCGACAGCCGGTGCGCTCATCGTCCATTCGGCGACCGGCACTTGAACGCGCACACCGCGGGCTGCGCCGGGCATCGTCAACACCGCGGGCATGAGTGCAGGACTTTCGCTGCGCTGTGCTGAAAGGGGAATGCGCGCCGTCCAACGATCGCCTTGCCAATGCTGCGCCACCTTGGCCGCATGATCGATTACGCCGCCGATCTCGGCGAAGAACTGCAGATCCTTCTGCTGGAAAGCGGACGGCAAGCCATCGATATCGACAACCAGCATCTGGCCGTCGATGCGGCCTGTCACCGCCGCGTGCGAAAGCTCGACCGGCACCAACGCAGCGGCTGCACCGAACTTGCTTGCATGCGTTGTCATGGGCGTCGATGCAGGCAGGCGCAACGAAAACTCGCCCGATTCCGGGATGCAGATTTCCTTGCAGACCAGCCAATCGGCGCGCAGCTTGACCTGCAAGTCGGATTGGAAATCCTCGGGAAGGGTGAATGTCACCGGCAGCAGCAGTTGATCGTCGTAACCGTAGTTCAGCAAAGGTCCGAACGGCAGCTGCTTGGGTGTCGGCCATTGAATCTCGCCAGCACTTACTGTGTCGGGAAGTTGCCAGCTCAGTGTCGTCGGCAGCCCGGAATCGCCCGGGTTTTTCCAGTACGTATGCCAGTGCGGCTGGTGCTCGATGGCAAGCCCCAGCCAGATCGATTCAGCGGGCGCCGCGCCGCTTGGTGCGTACACCAACAACTCGGCACGGACATGCTCGGTGACCACCACCGATTGCGCCGAGGCCAGAGCCGAGGCGAGCAGTGCAAGGCCAGCGAGTCGGGTCAGGAGACTCATCGCAAGGATCCGATCGCGGCGTCCGCCGCAGGATCGGCCCACTGTACAACTTCAAGCAGTATCGGGTGCAGGCAGCGGCCAGGCGCTTGTTGGCGTTATCGCAGTTGCCGCCACAGCGAACCGCGATGGCGAGTGCTGACTCCCCTGCCGCCGATCCTGCGTCCGAGGGAATGATGTTCTCTCAAATTTCGCGATCCGGCCCAGCCGGGATTGCACGACACAGCGATCGCTGCCGCAGCAACCGATACGCCACCGGAATCACCAGCATCGACAGCAGCGGCGCGCTGATCATGCCGCCGACCATCGGCGCAGCGATGCGCTGCATGACCTCAGAACCGGTGCCAACGCCGAGCATGATCGGCATCAGGCCGGCGATGATGACAGCAACGGTCATCGCCTTGGGGCGCACGCGCTGCACTGCGCCTTCATGGATCGCCGCGAGTAGCGTGTCCGACGTGGCCGGTTCGCCACTTGCCAGGCGCCGCTCCCAAGCCTGCTTCAGATACAACAGCATGATGACGCCAAATTCGGCGGCGACACCGGCCAGAGCGATGAAGCCGACGGCGCTGGCGATCGACAGCGCATGCCCGAGCGCGAACAGCAACCAGAATCCGCCGATCAACGCGAACGGGACGCTGAGCAGGATCAGCACTGCTTCGTCGAGACGGCCGAAGGTCAAGTACAGCAGCACGAAGATGATGGCGAGCGTCGCCGGCACCACCACGCGCATCTTCGCGGCGGCGCGTTCGAGATATTCGAACTGGCCGGACCAGGAGATTGCGATACCGGGTGGCAAGGTCACGCTGTTGGCGACTTTCACGCGCAGATCGCGCACCACCGACGCCAGATCACGGCCGCGGACATCGACATAGATCCATCCGGTGAGCCGGGCGTTCTCGCTGCGCAGCATTGGCGGTCCGTCGGTGATCTTGATCTGAGCCAATGCACCCAGCGTAATCTGAGCGCCAATGGGTGTCAGCAGTGGCAAGTCACGCAACTTGCTGACGCTGTCGCGCAATTCACGCGGATAGCGCACGCTGATCGGAAAGCGTCGGCGGCCTTCGATGGTCTCGCCGATGGTCTCGCCACCGATCGTTGCGGACACGATGGACTGCACGGCAGCCATACTCAGGCCTTGGCGCGCGGCGGCGGCACGATCGATGTCGATATCGATATAGCGCCCACCAGTGAGGCGCTCGGCAAGTGCCGAAGTTACTCCGGGCACGGTCTTGGCGGCACGTTCGATCTCTGCGGCAACGCGATCGATCACCGCAAGATCGCTGCCGCTGACCTTGATTCCGAGCGGGCTCTTGATTCCGGTCGCCAGCATGTCAAGACGATTGCGGATCGGTGGCACCCACAGATTCGACAAGCCTGGAATGCGCACGACGCGATCGAGTTCTTCGACCAGTTTCTCCGGTGTCATGCCAGAGCGCCATTGATCACGCGGCTTGAAGCGGATCGTGGTTTCGACCATCTCCATCGGCGCGGGATCGGTTGCGGTTTCCGCTCGGCCGATCTTGCCGAACACGCGCTCGACTTCGGGCACGGTGCGAATCAGGCGATCGGTCTGCTGCAGGATCTGTGCCGCCTTGCCGGCCGACAGGCCAGGCAAAGCAGAGGGCATATACAGCAGATCACCCTCATCCATCAGCGGCATGAACTCACCGCCGAGTCGATGCAGTGGCCAGGCGGTCGCGATCAGCAGCAGCGTTGCAACCATCAGTGTCGTCCACGGATGACGAAGCGCCAGTGCCAGTGTCGGTCGATACACGGCGATCAACACGCGCGAAAGCGGATTCTCCGATTCGTCGCGGATGCGGCCGCGAATCCAATAGCCCATCAGCACCGGTATCAGCGTCACCGACAACGCCGCGGCCGCTGCCATGGCATAAGTCTTCGTGTATGCCAGTGGCGCGAACAGGCGGCCTTCCTGGGCTTCCAGCGTGAACACTGGAATAAACGACAACGTGATGATCAACAGACTGAAAAACAGGGCCGGCCCGACTTCAGCCGAGGCGTCCGCTACCAGCCGCCAGCGCGATTCGGTATCGATCGCACTATTGGGATGCTGGTGCCGCCAGCTCTCAATGTGCTTATGTACATTCTCGATCATCACGATCGCCGCATCCACCATCGCACCGATTGCGATGGCGATTCCGCCGAGCGACATGATGTTGGCGTTGATGCCCTGAGCCTGCATCACGATAAAGGCCGCGAGCACTCCGAGCGGCAAAGCAACCACTGCAACCAGAGCAGAGCGCAGGTGAAACAGAAACACGAGACAGACCAGCGCGACGACGAGGAACTCCTCGACCAGCTTGTGACTCAGGTTATCGATCGCACGCCCAATCAGTTGCGAGCGGTCGTAGGTTTCGACGATTTCGACCCCCTCGGGCAGGCTCTTGCGCAGCTCATCCAGCCGCACTTTGACTGCAGCGATCGTGGTCTGCGCATTCTTGCCAGAACGCATCACGATGACGCCCCCGACGACTTCGCCCTCGCCGTCGAGCTCGGCGATCCCACGGCGCATCTCTGGCCCGATCTGCACACGGGCGACATCGGTCAGCAGCACCGGCACCGCAGCCACTGTCTTGATGGGTATCGACTGGAAATCGGCGACCGACTGCAGATAGCCGCCGGCGCGCACCATGTATTCGGCCTCTCCCAGTTCCAGCACCGACCCACCGACTTCGCCGTTCGCGGCGCGGATCGCGTCAGTGATGTCGCCGTGCGACAGGCCGTACGCCCGCAGTCGGTCCGGATCGAGCACGACCTGGTATTGACGCACCATGCCACCGATGGTGGCTACTTCCGCGACATCGGGCAGACTCTTCAGTTCGTAGCGCAGGAACCAATCCTGCAGCGCGCGCAACTCCGACAAATCATGCTTGCCGCTGCGATCGGTCAGCGCGTACTCGTAGATCCATCCCACGCCGGTGGCGTCAGGGCCGAGCGCGGTACGGGCGTTTGCCGGCAGTC
>JANMSL010000129.1:0-3763 GCA_031389245.1 Lysobacterales bacterium
CGACCAGGCTGGAATCGATCGCAGGGCACGGCCTGCGATGTCAGCGGCAAGCGTTTCAATTTCAGCGGCGGTGGGAATGGGTGGAGGCATGCGCTGAGTGCAGCGGGTCGCATCGACCGAGTCAAGAGGCACAGTGGAATCGACGCCAGAATTGCCTAAACCGATGACGCGCTCGATGGCCTGCGCTATCGTGACCGGCCCGTTACCGGAATCGCCATGGACCCGAGCGAACCGCCACTTGCGCAACGTCAGGTCCTGTCACCGACGCAACTGGCTGTGGCCGCACGCGAGCTGTTGGAACGCGGTTTTGGGCTGCTCTGGCTGGAGGGCGAGCTGTCGAATTTCATGCGCGCCAAGTCGGGTCACCTGTATTTCACATTGAAGGACGTCGGTGCACAGGTGCGCTGTGCCATGTTCCGGCCCCGCGCCATGCATGTGCACTTCGCCCCTGCAGACGGCCAGCACGTGCTGCTGCGTGCACGCGTTACCCTGTACGAACCGCGCGGCGAATTTCAGCTGCAGGTCGAGCACATGGAGGCGGCCGGGCGCGGGGCGTTGCAACTCGAGTTCGAGCAGTTGAAACGAAGTCTGGATGAAGAGGGCCTGTTTGCGATTGAACGCAAACGAACCTTGCCCGCACTTCCGCAGCGCATTGCCGTGGTGACATCGCCGAGCGGTGCAGCGCTGCACGATGTTTTGTCCGTCCTGGCACGTCGCTTCCCGCTGGTCGAGGTGGATATCTATCCCAGCCTGGTGCAGGGCAACGAAGCGCGCATGGCATTGCGCAAGGCCTTGATCGCAGCCGACGCAAGTGGCCTCTACGACCTGATTCTGCTCACCCGTGGCGGTGGCTCGATGGAGGATCTGTGGGCATTCAACGACGAGTCGCTGGCGCGCGCGATACACGCGAGCGCAACACCGGTTGTATCGGCAGTAGGACATGAAGTCGATTTCACCATCGCCGACTTTGTTGCCGACTTGCGCGCGCCAACACCGTCGGTGGCAGCTGAATTGATCGTGCCTGATCGACAGGAACTGAGCAGACGATTGCATCAATTGCATGAATCGGCCGTACGTCATCACGCCCGTGTCTTCGAGCGCAAGGCGCAGCGTTGCGACAGCGCGTTCCAACGTCTCCAGTCGCACCATCCGTTGAATCGGTTGGGGCAACTGCAGCAACGTCTGAGTCATTCACAGCACCGCTTGCAGCAAGTGATTGCCAATCATCTACAGCAGCACCAGGCTCGCTTGAAACATGCGCAAACCCGGCTCGGGCATCAGCATCCGGAGTTACTGGTGTTGCGGCTGCGTGAACGCGCGCAGTCGCGGCATCATGCGCTGCGCATTGGGATTGCGTCGTCACTGCGTCGGCACCGGGATAGCCTACGCACGCTGGCGCGCACGTTGAATGCACTCAACCCGTTGGCTACGCTGGAACGCGGCTATGCCATTGCATTCGACGCCAAAGGCATCGTGATTCGAGACGCGCATGCCTTGAGCGTGGGCAGCGAAATTTCTCTGCGACTGGCACATGGCAGGGTGCACGCGGAAGTGCGCTCGATTCACCGCGAGCCGACGTAAACAGGCTTCCCTTGGTCCACACGAAATGGGATCCAGTGCAGGCGTACCCAACACGCTCGGTGGCGCGTGGATAAATGCGCGAAATGCGTTTGCAACTCGTACTTGAGGATGGGCTGAATAAGTCACTACTTTTGTCTTCGCCACACTACTTATTGCTTGCCAACCCCCGCTTTCAACAGCGGAGCTGGTCAAAACCTGCGGTTTTCGCCCCCAGACTCAGCGGGCTCACTCGGCTCCTGACTTGCTCAGAGGTTCCTTAACGCGGCAAATCTTTCATGGACTGGTGATTCAACACAGTCATCGCCGGCATTTCCTGCGTTTGCGTAATTCGCTTGCGCAACTGCGCAGGTTCACCACCAGCATCGGGCAACTCGTCGATTTCCAGCAGGACATCCGGGCCGCCGCGACCAAATTGAATGCGCGCGCCCGTCCTCAATTCCTGACCTTCAACGCCGAGACGCTCGCCATTCAGGTACGTGCCATTGCTGGACAGCAGGTCGATCAGAATGAATCGGGTCAGGGCGCCATCGTCTGCGATTTTCCATTCGATAATCGCATGGTGGCGGCTGACGAAGACATCCTGATCGGCGTGAAAGCGCACATCGCTGCCCGGATCGCGTCCGATGGTCAAGTTGTGGAAGCGCGAGGTTGGATAGACCTCAACGGTTCCGCGCCTTGATCCGCTGAGATGGCGAAATATAAGCCGCAGCATTGCCTGCACACCCTGAAAAACCTAGTGTAACCAAGACCCGTCGGTGTTCACACGCGCACCGATCAGCGGTGGATCGCGGTGGATCGACGTCATGCATGCAAAGCCTACCGACGCTGGCGGCCCTACTCCGCCGGCGAAATCGCAACCCGGATACGCAGGCGCTGGCCCGGATCGTAGCTCAGCCGGGACATGAACACTTCGCCGCGGTAACGGTATTCAACGTCATAACCAGCCACTTCGCGACGCTCATTCTCGACATCGACGATGCGGCAATTCTCGCGCGTTCCCTGATAGGAACGATCGGGTCCGCTGCCGTTGTTCTTGTCCACGTCATGGCCAATTGCGCCACCGATCACCGCTCCGGCCACGGTCGCAGCCCGGCGTCCATCGCCTCGCCCCACCTTGTTGCCAATAGCACCACCAATGATGGCGCCGAGCACGGTGCCGCCGGTGGTATCGCCGCCCGAACGTTCGCGATAGGTAACACGCTCCTCGCGACATTCTTCACGCGGCTCACGCACAATCGTCGTGTGATAAATCGGATCCACACGCAACACATCGGCGTAACCGTAGGAGACATTCTCCAGACCCGGCTCGTATCGGGCATCGCCCTGGGCCATGGCAGCCACAGGCAGGATCAGGGCGGTCAGCAGCACAATTCGGTTCATCGCAACGACTCCGGAGCTAGGTACATGGCCCGTATTACAGCACGCGGGTAATGAACAGAAACTGTGGACGCGGGCAACCCTTCGGATCGCAATCCGGCATTGCTACGCTGCGTACGTTATGAGAAATCAGCACATTCCATGGTTGGATTGGAGCCGCAGCACGACGACAGCCGGTTAGAATAAACTTCACGATTGGAATCCGGTTCATGTCCCTGAAGCTTTACAACAACCTTACCCGAACCCTGGACGTGTTCGAGCCGCTCGACCCGTCGCGCGTCACTCTTTACGTGTGCGGACCCACGGTCTACAACTACGTGCATATCGGCAATGCGCGACCACCGGTGGTGTTTGGAGTGCTCGCCAAATTGCTGCGTCGGCGCTTCGGCAACGTGGTGTACGCGCGCAATATCACTGACGTGGATGACAAGATCAACGCTGCTGCGATCGAGCAACAGGTTCCGATCCACGTAATCACCGATAAATTCACTGCCGCCTACGCCGACGACATGGCTGCGCTCGGCGTCGAGCCGCCGGACGTTGTGCCGCATGCTACCCAGCACATCGACGGCATCATCCGCATGTGCGAACGACTGATTGAACAGGGTCACGCCTACGAAGCCGAGCAGCACGTACTATTCGCCGTTGATTCTTTCCCAGACTACGGCAAGCTATCGCGGCGCTCGACCGACGAGATGCTGGCTGGAGCGCGCGTCGAAGTAGCCCCATACAAGCGCAAACCGGGCGATTTTGTGCTGTGGAAACCTTCCACACCCGAACTACCCGGTTGGGATTCGCCTTGGGG
>JANMSL010000130.1:0-1661 GCA_031389245.1 Lysobacterales bacterium
ACCTATGTCGATGGCACGGTCAATCCGTTTATCGGCAATTTGAACAACCCCGCGACGCCGTTTTTGCAGCCAGGAGCAGTACCAGCCAGGACTAACGATTCCGGCAACAACATCATCAATGTGCTGCGCGATCTCGGTCAGTCGCTCACCGCATTCAATCAGGGCTATGGCCGCAGCATTTCGGTCACCCCCGGTCGCAGCTTCGGGGGCAGAACCAAGGATTACGGTTTTTCCGGCCAGATCGACTATGATTTCGGTAATGCTACGCTAACCTCGATCACCGGCTATCGCCAGTACCGATCAGGTCAGGGATCCGACACCGATTATGGCACCGTGGACATTCTCTATCGTGCGCCAAGCAAGGATGTCTATCGCCAGTTCCACACCTTTACGCAGGAACTGCGCCTGCAAGGCGAGGCTTTCAACGGCTCGCTCGACTGGCTGATTGGCGGCTTCTACGCCAATGAAAAGCTTACAGCACGCGACAATCTGCGCTTTGGCAATCAATACGGCCGCTTTGCCACTTGCCGGATTATTTCGGGCGGCGGACTATCCGGTCTTTATTCGCCCACCAGTCCGCTATGCGTAGCGCCCGGCGTGGGTCCCGCGACATTAGCGGGTGCTACTGGAGCATCCGGGCCGGATATAGTTGCAGCGTTCACTCAATTGGATTCGCTGAACAATCTTGGCACGACCAACGATCAGTATTTCCAGAAAGATACCAACTGGGCACTGTTTACCCATAACATTGTGCATATCACGGATACGCTCGATCTGACGCTTGGGCTCCGATACACCAAGGACAAAAAGAATTTTAATGCGACCTTCGGCAACGACAATACACGTTGTACCGCAATTCAAGCACTCGTTCTCGACGACCTACAGTTACCGCAAAATCCGCTTACAACTACGGATGACACTGCCCGTGCACTTGCGGCGGGCCTAATTGGCCTTGGATGCCAAGGCAACTCGACGGCTGAACTCAACGGCGTGTCGATTAACGATAGTCGCAGCGAAGACGAATTTACCGGAACCGCAATCCTGTCGTGGAAGCCGGTCGAAGATCTGCTGCTCTACACCAGTTTTGCGCGTGGCTATAAAGCGGGCGGTTTCAATCTGGACCGTTCAGCTTTAAAATCACCGATCTTTCCGTTCTCGGCAACGCCGGGCGGTGCACAGGCGCTGGTCGGTAGACTGCAGTTCGATCCCGAACTGGTCGACAGCTACGAACTCGGCGCAAAATATTCGACTGGTCCATTCAGCCTGAGTGTTTCGGCCTTCCGTTCGGATTTCTCGAACTTTCAGCTGAATACGTTCGATGGCAGCGTCTTCCTGGTTGCGACGGTCAACGGCTGCAACAATCTGATCGGCGGCCCGACTGCCGATTCCGATACTAGCGCCACAACGGGTGCCTGTGCGCCTGACGACGTGACCTATGGCGTACGCACCCAAGGCTTCGAGCTTGAAGGCGCGCTTGTTCCGGCGCGCAATTTCCGCGTTGCGGCAGGCTTGACTTACGCCCGCACCAAATATCGCGGCGACATCATCGGCAACAAAAGCGGCCTGGCGCTCAACCCTGCCCTTCGCAAGCTGCCGGGTGACAACCTTTCAAATGCACCGGAGCTGGTTGCGACGTCGAGCGTCACCTGGACGCCTGAAAT
>JANMSL010000139.1:0-18507 GCA_031389245.1 Lysobacterales bacterium
GAGTCCCCTGTGCTGTCGCGCTTGTAGTAGCGGAAGCGGGTGGTGCCGGTACATGACACTGCGCCGATGCTGGCGACCTCGCCTTCGTCGCCGAGTTGGCTGGACATGACGCGGTTGGTGGTTTTATGCAGTGCATTTGCGCACCAGTATGAGTGGTCGTTGTCGTAGAACGTATCGTCGTAGAGTTCGGAGAGCGTGCGGTCGCATTCGTTGTTTCTGAAACTGTGAAATCCGGTGGCGCCTACGCAATAGCTAGCCACGGTGTCGATGTCTTCAAAGATGCGAAATCCTTTGGGGTCGGCGCGCAATGTTTGTAGTTGCTTCGTGGCTTGCGGGTCTGGGCACGCCCGCCATAGAGCTTTCGGAATGGGTTGTGTGCTGAGCAAGCCGAAAACCTGTGCAGGGCACAGGCGAATTGATTTGCTGCTTGCGTATTCCATCAGTGGCGCCAGAATATTGCTGCTCTCGTGTCCAATTTCAGTCATCAGCAATACCTTGTCGTCGATTTGCTCAAAACGCAGCGTGCTCGCGCCTTGATGGATCTCGGCCAGGAGAACAGTCTCATGGCTGCGGTCAATGGGTGCAGCGTAGACCGCGTTCGCCGTTAATGCGGCGCAGATTAGTAATCTAGTTTTCATGAATTCCTCGATAGTGATGCGCTTGCTGCGCATGGTTGTTAACGCCAAAAGCCGATGATTGCGAACACTTTGAAACAGCAGTCAACCCGATAGATGCGATCGGAGCTGGATGCATTTGCTGTCTCCCTGGTGTTTGGGAAGAGCTGAAGTCGGGTTAGGCAATGCAGTGAGGTCTCTCACGGGCGCGGTGCCTCAATGCGCCTCATGAGCATCAGCGCATTCGTTGCTCCAGTGCCTGCAATCGTGCTCGCAGGTCGTCGGTCTGTGCTTGAAGCGAGGCATTTTCCCTCTCCAGTTTTTCATTCAAACCCTGGATTGCGGCGAGGGCGACGCCATCGGCGTCCACTGTGCTGATCGATCTGCCATCACCGGCCAAGCCGAAGCTCGCCTTGAAGTCTTCGGCCACTGGGCCCAGATGACGGCCTTCGCTGGAGCCCTTGTAGTCCCAGCTCATGAGCGGCAGCGCGATGACGCGGCGTAGCACGTCGCTGCTGTCGACTGCCACAAAGTTTTCTTTGTAGCTGCGGCTGGAGGCGTTGGTCCAGGTGCCACCATTGGTCAAGCTGGCAGTGCCGCCGACCAGGCCGCTTACTGTCAATCGCTCCTCGCCCGTATCCGGGAACACGGCGATACTCAGCGTGCCGGAGGCATCGTTGGCAGTAAGGTTCACGAACCTGCCGCTCGCTGGCCGCAACCTCAAGTTGGCGCTGTTGTCCGCGCTTGCGCGCGCTGCGATAACCATGTCGTCCATGCTGCCAATCGCGTTGGTATTGAAGCCCACTCCACCATCTGCGCGCACCAGAAATTGATTCGCTCCGGTGGACGAAAAATCGCTGCTGGAAGAGAAGTCTGCCCAAATAAAGGTGCCTTCATCGCCATCGCCGTCACCGGAGCTCGGCGCACAACCGAGCACATCGTTATCGTTGCTGACGCGCACCGCGGCGTGATTGCCGCCGGCCCATGAATAGTCGCCACCGGCGCAGTTCGAGTAGCCACCACTGACCGTGCTGTTGTGGCCGTTGGCGACGTTGTTCAGTCCGCCGCCAACCACTCCGTGATAGCCAACTACGGAATTGTCCGTGCCACCCCCAATGCTGCTTCCCGCCCCGACGGCGTCATTGTTCGCGCCACCGCTGACCGTCGCGAAAGTCCGGTCCCCTGGCCCGCCGAATATGTTGCCCGCAAGGTTGCTGAAGCCGCCGCCGATGGTGCCGTAGTGGTCGCTCACCAGATTCGGGCCTTCGCCGGTGTAATTCGGGTCACTATTTCCGGACGGAGTGCCACCGCCGGCGATCGTCACACCGCGCGTACCGGCAGACGCCGTGTTGGCCGAGCTGCCGGCAATGATATTTGCGGTGATTGGTGCTCCGCTGAATAGCTCCGCACTCGGCTCAATGCGCAGACTGCGCACGTTGCGCGTGCGAAAGACCAGCGGCTCGTTATCCGTGGTTCCGATAAAATCAGTCGCGGCATTGGTGCCGGCGTTGCCCTCGGTATCCCAACATACGCCCGCGAGCGCGGCTTTGGGATCAAACCGCGTGGGTTCGCCCAGGCTCAAAAATCCTGAGCTGCCGTGCTGCACTTCGGTTTTCAGGGTCATTGCGGGTGCGTTGCGCAGCTCGATCCCGAAGTCCACCTCCACTGCAAACTCGCCGTCTTTGAGCACGACTGCATAGAGCGTAACCGGATGGGTCACGCTGGCCGAGCCGGCTTCATTGAGCAGAGTCAAACGCAAATCGTATGCGCCGTTGGCCGGCTTACCGCCGTCGTCCAAAGTTCCGCGGAAAGTCCAAGGTGCAGCCACCAACACGTTGCTTGCTGCGATCAGCGCCATAGTCAATACAGTGCGTTTCATAATCGTCTCCGAAATTTGCAATCAGTTTTCGAAACGGTGGCGGAACAGCCGTGACTTCTTCGCCGACAAGCCATGATCATGGCTTGCTGATCGGCCTCAAGTGCGACGTACGAGTTGAAACGGCCGCCGGCCGATTCCGGAACTGCTGGTCTGAAACTGCGAGTATTGCTGTACATTTTTATTCGCCGATCACTCGAACCCGTTAGCGAAAATGAGTGGCCCTGGCAGGAATGGGGTACACGCAGACACTTCGCTGGCGTTGCCTTGCGAATCGGTGGCGATCGCGGTGATCACACCGGTGAGCAAAGAAACATTGTCCGAGTGCAAAGCGGCGACAAACGCCGCGCTGCCGTTGCTGCTGGGCCCCGCATTGCTGATGGTGACGACGGTTTCACCTATGTAGAGGTCGGCTTCGCCATAGCCATTCGCGTCGCAACTCGCGGTACGGAAAAACTGAATCACGTAAGTGTCATTGGCACTCTGCAAGTTGCCAGTTGCCGTTCCGCTGGTCGCACTGCCGCTGGCGTCGGTCAGTGTTGGATAGTTCTGCTGGTCGTTGGCGCCGGTTGCGCCCACGTCCAGATCAATTGGATTTACGCCGTTTGGGGACAGATCAATGGCTTGCAGCGCGTTCTGGAAATAGTAATTTCCGCCGATGCTGATTCGCCGTGCATCCGCAAGCACGACGACGCCATCGGTGCCGTTGTACTTGACCGAATTGTTGTTGAAATTGATCAGACTGCCCGCTTCGAAGCGCGCACCATTGCCACCGTTGCCGGCCGCGCCAAACACAGCGGAGACGCCCAGCCTGTTGCTCTTGATGCGCATATCGTACGGCGGCGTCGTCGTGCCCGTGACGAGAATGCCGTGTGTGGCACTGAATCCGACGAAATTGTTGTTGATGGTGTCGCCGTTGCTGTTGTCTACATGGATACCGATGCCATTCGCACTCGCCCCGGTTCCGGCCAGATTGAATCCGATCAAGTTGCCGATCACTTCGCGCCCGCCAGTGGAAGCCTCAAGACTGACGCCCACCTGGGCAGCACGGGAAATCACATTTCTCGAAGCGACATCGCCGCCGCCGATCAGGCTTGCGGGCGCGTTTTGCACACGGATCGCAGCATCGTCGAAACCCGGCGCTGCCAAACCCGCCGCGCCGGTGCCAAAGGCGTTGCCCAGGACATTGCCGCTGCCGGTGCCGGAGATCAATACCGCTTCGCTGGTGAACCCGTAGAACGCGATGCCTTCCACCGACATCGTTTCGCCGGTGCCGGTCTGAAAGCGCAGACCGCTGGCGATCGAGCCGGCACCATTGAGCGCGATACACAGTGTTCCATCAAAGGCATAAGCGGCCTCATTGCGCGCACTGCCGGCCTGGCTGTACCCCAAAATTCGGGTGGGCGTGGTTACCGCGGGAAGGGTCGATGTCAACCCGATGACCCGTGGGCAGTTGCCGCTGATATCGAATTCGATTTCGCTCGCGTCGGACGACTGATTGGCGTCTGTGATGGCCTGACGCAACGATCCCGAGCCCGTGTTGTTGGCGTTGGTGACAGTGAATGTGGTGATGTCATTGACGCTTGTCTCAAACGCGCCACGATCTACCAGGGTGCCAATTTGACGCAGGCCGCCGTCGTGGTCAGTTGTGGGTAGTCCGCCCGGGGGTGTGTTGCTGCCGCTGTTGATCAGGGGCGAGCTGGGCACAATCGGCTTGTAGCTGGCGCTGATTTGTGCATTCACATGCAGGTTCTGGGCCGAGCCTGGCGCCGGCATCCCGCTGCCGATAAAACTTTCCGAGACCCATAGATTGTTCTGTAGCAGCACTGGATTTTCCAGGCGCAGGTCAGCAGCACGATTGTCAAACGCCACGTTGTTGACCAACAGAGGTACCAGGCTACTCTGGCCAACTCCAATCACCGAAAACCCGTAGCGATTGCCGACAGCGGTGTTGTTGATCAGTTCAACCGTAATCGGGGCAATTTCGTCGGAGAACCGGTCCAAGGTAAATCCCGCGCCATTGTATGCACCGCCGGAATTGCTGGTGCTGCCAGTGAACAGACTGTTTTCGACGCGCACGTCATGGTGCGTGGAGAATATGCGCAGTCCCGTGTTGCCGCCATCCACCGACACCCGCTGGACCAGAATCAGGCCCGTGGTCACGTTCGAATCAAAATTGACGTCCCGAATCTCCGTCGAAGTGATTCCATTGAAGCGCAATCTCGATAGGGTCAGGTCCTGATCTCTCAGGGTGAGCCGGATGCTCTGTTGGCCATTGATTTCGCTGATCGCGCTGTTACTGCCGAAGCCGCTGCAGCCAGTGGGATAACCGCCCCGAATGGCGAGCGAACCAAAAACTTCGACGTCCAAGCTTGCGGACAAGTTGATCGGGGCAGTGGTGATCCGAATCGTATCGTCTTCAGCGCTCGCGGCAGCGGTAGCGAGTGCGGTGGTGAACCCAGGTGTAGTCGACACGCAGAAATCCGAAGCGTGGGCGACGCCAGTCAACCCCGTTATCAGCAGGCCAATACAGGAGCTGGCGATGCGCATGATTTTGTCTCACGAGTGGTGGATGCTTCTCGTAACGACAAAAGCGGGGAAGCGGGGCCAGTCACGATCAAACAATTAGTTGGCGCGAGGCCTCACACCCGTTGATCGGTTATCGCGACCGAAGCGCTGGCTCGCTGCGATTCCATCTTTGCGCCAATCAGTTGTGTCGAAGAACGCGCGGGTTGCGCGCTCGAATCATCGTTTGACGTGGCGGATGTCCGTTTTGCAGATGGCATTGATGGAGAACGGCGGGAGCAAGCCCCGGCATTCCGCTGGTGCTGCGCATGCGTCTTTGAAAAATCTGCGCTGGCAGGCCGCTCCGGGTTTTCTGTATCCACTGCTATAGTGGATCGAGATACGTCGCCTGGCCCTGGTCGATCTTGGGCCAGAGGCTGCGCGGTCGCTTGGCAAAGCGTTTCTGGTGTACACGCCAGATATTGCCTGCGGCGATCACATAGAACGCCAGCATCACCCAGGGCACGCCGCGTTGCACCAGATCCATGGCCGCGTTGTCTTCGTTGAAAATGGCATTGATGACCATCATGGCGATGGCGATGCCAGCCAGCATCAGCGCGGTGTACATCCGATCAAAGGTCAAAGTGCGACGTCTAATCTTTTCGAGCGCGGACGCGGATGGCAGCGTCCACAGCTCGCGTAGTCGCTCAAAGAGCGACCAGACGAAGGGCAGGAATACCCACATGCCCATGGCCCAGGCCATCTGGATCATGGCGATCGCATCCGGATACATCACCAGGATGCCGGCGCCGATCAGCATGCCCAGCCACCACGGTGGCGCATGGCGCAGTCGACTCGCGACATCGATCAAGGTGGCGCTGAGCATCAACGTCGCGCCTTCCGCAATCGCGGCAAATCCCAGCGCCTGCGGATCGAGCCAGTGTGCGTAGTCCGGCGCGAACAGCAACATCGCAACCGTTGCGACTACGGCCAGTTCGGGCAGCAGCTTGCTGAGCATTGAGCCGGGGGCATCAACAAACTCGGGCTTGCGAAATACGGCACCGCGGGCTGCGCTCATGGAGTTGCTCTATCTACTGGGCTTACAGATCAGAATTCTTATTGGCGCAGTGGTTCCGCAGTGGCTACTTCGACTGGCCATCATCCAGCAGATGCGCAAGCTCTTCAACGCGATCGTCCGCGGCGCCGAATTCTGCAAGCAGAATGTTGCGCGCGGCCTGCCAGTCACGAGTTGCGGCATCGCGCGATCCTGACTTTGCGCGCAGTTTGCCGCGCAACAGCAGCGCATCACCCAAGCTCGGATCGTTGACGTTGTCAGTCTGCAAGAATGTTATCGCGCGATCGAGCAAGGCACTGGCTTCGGTACTTTCTTGATTCTGGGCGTGCAAGGATTCGGCTAGCCAAATTTCGATGCTGGCAACGCTGACGTGGTGATCGCCGCTGATGCCACGCTGCACGCTCAATGCCTTGCGGTACGCTGCTTCACATTGCGTCCATTGCTTTGCCTCGAACAGCACTTCGGCCCAAGCTTCATACGCGTGGGTTTCGTCGAAGGTGTTGGGCTCTGCAATCGCCAGCATCGCTTCGTGGGCGATCCTGCCCTCCCGAATCGCGAGTGCTGGTTGCCCAGCCGCGGCTCGCGCTTTGGCAAGCCTGAGCTCTGCGCTGTAACTGTAGACGTTATCCGGGCCCAAGGTGTTCCTGTACTGAGCAATCGCATTCTGATAATGCGCAATGGCGCGATCGAACTCATCTTGCTCTAGCGCCGCTGCGCCCTGGAGGATAGATATCATGCCGAGCTCGGCCGATCCGAGCTTGGTAAAAATGCGGTTGGCCGTATGCCAGTAGCGCTCGGCTTCAGCGTAGCGGGCCTGGCGGCGCATTAGATCGCCCAGGTGCATCGAGATCTGACCGATAATCGGATGATCCTGATCGAGTGCAGCTTGGGCCGCCTCCAGCGCAGCGGCAAACACCGATGCTGCTTCGAGGTACTTGCGCTTGCTCTTCAACACGCTGCCAAGCATCGTGCGCGGATACACCAGTTGCGCGTGGTCGGCGCGATCAGTGCTCTCATAGCCCGCAATCACCTGCCGAAAAATATTTTCGGCTTCGTCCAGACGATCCAGTTGATCGAGCACCACGCCAACGTTATACAAACGCTGCAAGGTGTTGTTGTGCAATGCACCGCGCACGCGCGCGAATACCGCATGGGCGTGTTCTGCAAGCGGCAGCACTTCCGCAGACTTACTTTGCTCCAGCATCAGCCTGATCAGGCGTGTCTCGGCCAGTGCCGTTTCGATGGTGTCGCGGCCGGAGGTCTCACGCAACGTTGCCAACGAAGAGTGAATGGCTTCGGTCGCCAATTCGCGTTCGCCCAGAGCGAGCCACGCACCGCCCAAAGCCGACAAGGTCACCGCATATTCGGTGGACGCCTTGCCACGCGATTGTTCGTGCAGTTTCAGGGCGGACTGCAGATGCGGAACGCTTTGCTTTATGTCGCCCAGGCTAAACTGAAGATCGGCCAATTCTCCAATGATTTCCGCCTGGACTTCGATGTCCGTGGCAAATTCGCGCTTGGCCTCGGCGATCCCGCGTTCGACCAATTCGCCGGCCGTAGCCGCGCGCGCCTTCTCCCGCAGCAGCGGGCTTTGCTCACGAAAGAGTGCGAGAACGAAGTCCTTGACGTGCTCGGCGCGCGACGCCTGCAAACTCGCCCGGCGTGTTTCGGCATCGGCACGCTTGGCCTGTAATCGCGCCACGTCAGCCTGCCACAGCGCGACCACCAACCCGGAAACAATGCCAACTATTGCTAGCACCGCCGCGGTTACGCCGCCGCGATGGCGCTTGACGAATTTGCGCATGCGATAGGTCATCGTGTCGGTTTCGGCGCGCACCGGATGGCCGTTGAGGTGGCGGCGAATATCATCTGCAAGTTCGGCGGCGCCTTGATACCGCCGCTCAGGCTCACGCTTGAGCGCATGCAGCACGATGGTGTCGAGGTCGCCATTGAGTTGGCGCGCGCGGCGTTGCTGTTGTGTCTGTGTGGCCGGGGAAGCGTCGACCGCATTGAGCAACAGTGCCGCGCTCGGCCGAATCAGGCTCTCCTGATCCAGATCACGGCTGACACGATCCAGGTCCTTGCCGCGGCGCTGGTGCGGAGATAACCCGGTCAACAGTTCGTAGAGGATTACGCCCAGGGCGTAGACATCGGTGGCGGTGCTGATTGGCTGGCCAAGAATCTGCTCGGGTGCGGCATAGCTTGGTGTGAGCACGCGCATGCCAGTGCCGGTGCGGTGTTCGTCGTCGACTTCATCCAGAAGCTTGGCGATGCCGAAGTCGAGCAACTTGGGTTGGTTGTCGTGGGTCAGCAGCACATTGGATGGTTTCAAATCGCGGTGCACGATCAGCCGTCGATGGGCGTAAGCGACGGCATCGCAAATCTGCAGGAACAGTTGCAGCCG
This sequence comes from Lysobacterales bacterium, assembly GCA_031389245.1. Classification (GTDB taxonomy): domain Bacteria; phylum Pseudomonadota; class Gammaproteobacteria; order Xanthomonadales; family Ahniellaceae; genus 0-14-3-00-62-12. The sequence goes on from JANMSL010000139.1 coordinate 8,475, forward strand.
CGTGCCGAGATCGAGCGTGTGGGCGTTGGCTGCATCAATCAGTTCGCTTCCATCAACGAATTCCATCACCAGGTAAGGCAGCCCGTCCTCAGTCAGGCCGCCATCGATCAGACGTGCTATTCCGGGGTGTTCGAGTTGGGCAAGAATTCGGCGTTCGCGGAGAAAGCGGCGCACGATGTCTTCGCTGTCGAGGCCACGACGCAACAGCTTGATCGCCACTCTTTGTTCAAAGTCCGCGCCCGGGCGGTGCGCTTCGTAAACTTCACCCATGCCGCCGCGGCCAACGCGGCGCAACAACTCATACGCACCAATGCGCTGACCGCTGCGATCGCCGGGATTGGCCGCATTGGTTTCGGGGCTGGGTAGGATGCGCCCAGTCAACTCATGGAGCGCGCCGTGCGACTTCTGATCCTTTTCCAACCAGTGCGACAACTCCAAAGCCACCTCAGGTTCGCTTGATCGCAGTTCGGCGAGGCGCCGCGCCGAATCTGCAGGCGTCATTTCGTCCAGCTCGTCAAACAAGGCAGAGACGCGCTTGAGTCGCTCGGTATCAACGCTCATCGTCGCCGACTCCATCCAATTGCGTGTACAAAAACGCTCGCGCTTTGCGCCAATCGCGCTTGAGTGTGCGTGCGGTCATGCCAAGTTTTTCTCCGGCTTCCTCCAAGCTCATCCCCGCGAAGAAGCGCAACTCGACCAGTCGCGACAGGCGCGCGTCGAATGACTCCAGCAAGGTCAGCGCCTGATCCAGCGCAATCAGGTCGATTTGGCCCAGCGCGGAATCGGAGCCGCCTTCGTGAATTGCATCCAACGAGGTAATGTCGACGTCGCCGCCGCGTTTGCCCGCAATATCGGCACGAAGTCGATCGATGACGATCTGCCGCATGGCACGCGCCGCAGTCGCAAAAAAATGTGCGCGACCTTCAGTGCCCAGCGACATGCCGCGGATCAACCGCATGTAGCTCTCATGCACCAACGACGTCGCGCCAATACCAGCGCCATAGATACGTTGCCGCTGACGCCCGGCGATGGCGCGAAGCTCGTCATAGACGACAGTGAACAAACGATCCGCCGCCGAACGATCGCCACCCTGCGCCAACCCGATCAGATCGGTGAGTTCTTCCGCCATGTGTCTGCCCCGGCTGTCCGTAGCCGCATCGTATTGACGCAAGGCCAACAATTACAAGGGCAGCTGACTCGCAGGAGTCATCAACGCGCTCAGATTCGCATCGCGGCACCGCTGGCTGCGAATGAAACGGTTTGCGACCAATGATGCCTGTCATGAGCACGCATACGCAAAAACCTGAGCAATCGGGACACCGTCAAACGGAATCGCGATCGCTCGCTGTGGAAGCAGAGGCAGCCGTGATGACGCCGGACGTGGGTGCGTCAGGGTTGGCCGGCACCGCGCTGGCTACGACGCCAGCTCGGTCAGGTTCCTGAAGAAATCCAGTGCCTGAGGGTTGGCCAGAGCGTCGGAATTCTTCACCGGCCGGCCATGCACGATATTGCGCACTGCAAGTTCGACAATCTTGCCGGAGATGGTGCGCGGGATATCCGGTACTTGGATGATTTTCGCTGGCACATGGCGCGGCGTGGTGTTGTCGCGGATGACGCGGCGAATTCGATCGCGCAAATCATCGCTCAGCGCAATGCCTTCGCGCAAGCGCACGAACAGGACAACACGAACGTCGCGATCGAAGTCCTGGCCGATGGCGAGCGATTCCAACACTTCTTCGACGCGCTCGACCTGACGATAGATTTCTGCGGTGCCAATACGCACGCCGCCCGGATTGAGTGTGGCGTCCGAACGGCCGTGAATGATGATTCCGTCATGCTGGGTGAGTGTGGCCCAATCGCCATGGCACCAGATGTTGTCGAAGCGTTCGAAGTATGCGGCCTTGTACTTGCTGCCATCCGCGTCGTTCCAAAAACCCACCGGCATGCTCGGAAACGGCGCCGTGCAGGCGAACTCACCTGGTGTTTCGCGCACCGGCTTGCCATCGTCGTCGAGGATCTCCACTTTCATGCCTAGGCCGCGGGTTTGCAGCTCGCCGCGATACACCGGCAATACCGGTGCTGCCAGCGCGAAGCAGGACACGATATCAGTCCCGCCCGAAATCGAACCCAATAGGACGCTCGCCTTGATATCGCGATAGACGTAGTCGAAGCTCTCCGGCGCCAAGGGCGAGCCTGTCGACAACACTGTCTTGAGGTTCAGCAGCTTGTGCGTTTGCGCAGGAGTGACCCCGGCTTTCTCGATCGCCGCGATGTATTTGGCGCTGGTGCCGAAGATGCTGATGCCGAGTTCGTCGACGATATTCCACAGCACATTGCCATCGGGATGGAACGGCGAGCCATCGAACAAGCACACCGTGGCACCGGTTGCGAGGCCGGAAACCAGCCAGTTCCACATCATCCAACCGCAGGTGGTGTAGTAAAAGAGTTTGTCTTCGCGCTTGACGTCGGCGTGCAGCACCAGTTCCTTCAGGTGCTGGATCAGCGTGCCCCCGGCGCCATGCACGATGCACTTGGGAATTCCAGTGGTGCCGCTCGAATACAGTATGTAAATCGGGTGCGACCAAGGCAGGCGCACGAACTCGATCGGACCCGGTTCGTAATCGGCTGTGAACTCAGCGAGCGTGACCGCTCGCTCTACGCGCGCTGCGTCTGGCGCGGCGTTGAGGTAAGGCACGATCACCAGCTTTTGCACACTCGGCAGTTGTTCAAGAATGCTGCGGATCTTGTCGAGGCAGTCGAACGATTTGCCGCCATATGCGTAGGCGTCAGCGCTGAACAGCACCTTGGGCTCAATTTGTCCGAAGCGGTCGACCACGCCATTGATGCCGAAATCCGGCGAACAACTGGACCACAGCGCTCCGATGCTGGTGGTGGCCAGCATCGCGATCACTGCTTCAGGAATATTGGGCATGAATCCGGCCACGCGATCGCCGACGCCGACGCCCTCGGCGCGCAATGCTTGAGCCACACGTGACACTTGTTCGTACAACTCGGCGTACGTCAGATCACGGGCAATGCCGGATTCGCCGCGAAAGGCGATCGCGAGTTTGTCGTCACGAAAACGCAGCAGGTTCTCGGCAAAGTTGAGTGTGACATCGGGAAAAAACTCCGCGCCCGGCATCTGGTCGGCGTCGATAAGCGCGCGACTGCGATCGCCGCTGGCACGGATACCGCAGTAATCCCATACCGCCGTCCAGAATTTGTCCGGGTACTTGATCGAGAAGTCATACAACGAGGGATAGTCATATACCTGCGCGTCGACTTCCTGCTGGACGCGCTTGATAAAGCGTCCAAGATTGGAACGCTCGATGCGTTCCGGACTGGGTTGCCAGAGCAGGTTGTTCATGGGTGTGCACAAGTCCGGGGTGACTTCACGTTAGCCGAGCGAGTGCCGCGGAGCAACCGTACCTTGGTATTACCACGCCGGCGGGTGCAAAGAATGTGGGAGCGACGTAAGCCGCGAAGCGTTTTTCGCACTTCGCATTTCAATCGCCCGGGCGCAACCATCGCGGCTTGACCAGCTTCGCTGTTGAAAGCCGCCGCTCCTACAAATGCCGACTGCCCGGGGGCGAGCTTGGCGGCTTAGCCGCTCCTGCAAACACCGACGCTCAATGGTCTACTGCATCAAACGCAGACCCGGATCGCCGAGCAGCAGCATGCCCATTGAAACATCGCGTGCTTCTGGGTTCTGCGTTGAAAATTGATTCTGCGCGTTGCGAAACGCGTCACCCAAGCGTGCTCCAGGCGTGGTCATGGCTGGCACGAGCAAGGCGGCGAAGCGCTCGTCGTTGACGGTTTCGGTCAGGCCGGAAGCGGCGATGACGACCCCCGCACCCGCATCGGAACCCACCAGCAGCGCATGACTGAGGCCCTGATAGAAAGGATCAACAAAGAATCCCCCCCAGCAGCCCCACATCGTGGTCAGGAACGGCGAGCCGGTGTTGGTGAACTGGCCACCGCTGACATCGCTTGCCAACAACAGGCCCGCGTAAGTCCAGCCGATGGGCGAGCCGTGGCCGTAATAGCTCACCCACTGGCGGCCGCCGTTGATGGTGGAGAACATCTGACTGCGCGCCGCGGCGATGTCGCCGCCTGCAGTCAGAAACACGCGCTCAGGTGCCGCGCGCGCTGCGCGGTAGGCACTGTCAGCGGAAAGTTCGAATTGATCGCTGACCGATCCGAAGTCGGTCTCGACTCCAGGTTGATCGGCAACCAGCAGTGCCGGAAGCGTGCCGCTGACATTCATTTGCAGAGTCTTCGCGACCAGACGCTGAAGTTCCAGCACATTGCGGGCGGGAAGGCGTCCCACCGCGATATCAAGCCGTCCGTCTCCATCGGTGTCGCCGTAGGGCACGTCCGTGGCACCGTAGCGGATGATCGGATGTGTGGCCCGGTAAAAAGTCGGCACCAGGCTCACCGAATTGGCACCGGTGTAATTGAAGTAGTCGTAGGTATCGCCGCCGGCAATGAGCAGATAGCGCGTGCCCAGTTCCGATTGCGCAGCCTGGACAAATCGTCGCAGCGCCTCGGGATCGCTGCTGCCATCACCGAATTGTGGATAGATATCCTCAACCGCGACCGCACGAGCGGTCAGCCCATCGGCGCGTCGCGCAGCCAACAAGGGCTCCAATGCATCAAGCATGAAGGCGGGCGCAATGGCCAGGTAATCGGCAGCGCCGGCGAACAGATTCACCACCGGGCGTACCCGTTCGACGATGGGTAGTCGATGTGCCGCCAGCGTACTCAGGACATAGCGATCACCGCCGCGCTGGTCGCCGCCGTAATTGATCGCATAGCCGCCGCCACTGGATTGGGCAGCAGCAACGATTTGTTCAACGCGCGCATCGCGTTGGCGATACACCAGAATCGAGGGGCTCTGAAAGTCGCTGGCACGATAACCTGTGCAATCGGCGCTGCCGGTACATTCCTGTCCCGCGTCACCCAATCCATTGGCAAAGAGGCTATCGGTATCGGGTTGATCGGCGGCAGAATTGCCGTGCGCCAGGCGGTCGGACTCGGCGCGCAATTGCGCGCGGTAATCGAGCTCGACCGATTCGATGTGCACACGATCGGTTTCGAAACCGGAATCCTCGAGCGTGAAGTTCACGGTGTTGTCCCCGCTCTGCCATTCATCAGCCGCGAGCACCCGATCCAGCAAGCGTGCGCCGATGCCATCGAAACGGTCATCGGCCAGAACGCGGCCGTTAATATCCACCAGAACCCGGTGATCGGGACCGTCCTCGTAGTTCAGACCGCCCCAGAGACTGACGCGCAACACCGCATCCTCGGCGCTGACGCGATTGGGCGCGTTGAAGTTGAGGCCTTGGGTGGGCCGCTGGGCACCTACTCGTGTCAGCGAGAACGCATACCAGGGGTCGGCAATTGGCGCCGCAAAACTCCAGGCATTATTGGGATTTGCGATGGCGGTGCGTCGATATTCGTCAGTCAGAACCGGAGGCAGTTGCACCGGCCGCACGCTGGACATGGGTTGAGCGGATGCGTCGTTGCGGCGCAATTGATAGATGCGCTCGCGCGTGTACAGGCTGTCCGTTCGCGCCTTGCCGAGAAACCTGAGCGCACTGCCGGGCCCCCAGATGGCGCCACCATCGATTGCAATATTCTGCGCTTCCCCGTCTACATGAAGTGCGAGTTGCGCGGAGTCTGCGCCTGCCCAGTCCAGACCTGTTGCAGCTATGTCTTCGAAGCGAACGCGAAACGCGCCATCGTAGGCGACTCGAAGCCGTGCCTCGTCATCCACTGCGTTGGCGAGCGCCTGCACGCGCTCGCTCGCCAAGGCCTGGCGCGTGGGCGCCCAGTTGATGCGTGTGCGATTCTGTCGGGTGCCGGTTGGCTGGTTGGGTTGAAACGGACCGAACAGAGTAGATTTTCCGCCATCGGCAACCTCTTCGATCCACAGCGGTTTGCCGTCGTAGCCGAATAGTTGCGCGCTGTAGTCGGTCGCTTCCAGCGTATTGCCACCGCGTGCCGCAATGATTTTCAGGTTGAGCAAGCGCCGCGTGCCGGCGCTATCGCCGCTATATAAATTGAAGCTGATGCTGCCGGCTTCGGAGTCGGTACCCCATTCCACATTGAGCGCGCCATTGCTGCCGAGGCTGGCAGCGAATCGTGACAACGTGACTGGAACAACTACCGGAGTACCGACGGTCAAGCTCAGCGTGCACAGCGGGCCGAACACAAAGCGAGTGTCGGTTTCATCGAGGAAGCGACCTAACGTTCCATCAGTGGCGCCATTTCCGGCCAAGGGAACCACCGTGCCAGCGGTATCGGCGGTGCCCGGGGTCAGGCGCACCTGGTACTCGGCCGTGCACGAGGTGTTCGCCGGGATGGTGCCGGGGTTCCATTCAATCACGGCATTGTCCGCGCTATTGGCGGGTTCGGCGACAATGGATCCGCAGGTAGTCACGAATGATGGGTTGACGTAGGAAAAATCGCGTCGCCCAGCGCCTGTGTTGGGGATGTCGTTGGGCACCAGCGAAATCACCAGATCGTTGCTTGCATTGTCGGCAAAGTCGATCGGGTAGGGCGTGGGATTCACCGCCGACAAGGTTACTCGATAGATCGATTGCGATCCGGCGGTGGGTGGCGTGGTGCCACTGACAAAGGATAGCCGTTGCTCGACAAATGGCTTGGTCGGCGCAGCGCCGGAGTTGTTCGGGAAATACAATCGATAACTCTCGCCAGCGATGACCGGCGTGCCACGGTCAGCGCTGCCCTGCGGCTGTGAGGTGGGCGGCGAGGCGGTCGACAGCTCACTGCCGAGCCAGGGCGTAATGTGGTTGGAGTTGGTGCCCGAAGTGACCTCATTGAGCCAGATGCCATACTGACTGGCGGACTGCGCGCTGGTGAAGGTCAACAGCTCGTCGTTCCATGCATCGTTGCCCGAGATGTCGCCCGCTGCCTCGGTATAAGTCTGATCAACGGTGCCGGTTCGGCTGCGATAGCGAATCGATTCTGCCGCTTCGTCGTCCGAATCGAAATCGGCCGCGCGCAACTGACAGCCTTCGGTGACGTAGGGATAAAAAGCGTTGCTGCCGTTGTAGATGCGGCCAGCATTGACGTTTTGATTGCCGTAGTGGATGAAGCTGCGCGCGTATACATTCAGATCGCGGCTTCCCGAAGTATCCTGGGCGCGGAGGCCGATGTAGTGAATCGGCGTGCCGGTCACCGACGCGGCGCGAAATTCCCAGTGTCCAGCGGCCGGATTGGTTACCGTGATAAGGGTACACCAGGCGTTGTCGGCGGTCGTGGTCGCGGCGGTGGAGCAGCTCACTCCGACACCGGCAGCGGTTGCGATTCCGGTTGTCGTGGCACCTACCACCGCAACCCCGTTGCCGCGATCGAAGCGAACGACCTGCACCGCGCCAGCGGGGTTACGCAGGCTGTATTGCACTGCCTGTGCTGCCGTGGCCACTGCAGTATCCCGCCCCAATGCGGCCTCGCCTGCGGCTGCGCCGATATCTGCGTCGAAGATCTGCAAGGTCAAATTGCCGGTGCCAGCCGGGATTTCCACAAAGTAAGCGTGATACTTGTTCGCGGCCAATCCGCCTTGCGCATTTGGGCAGTGCACCCAGTCGCCTTGATTGCATGCCAGATCGTCACCGCGCCCAGCAAGCAGCGGCAGCGTGCTGGCGCCGGAGGGAAATCCACCAGCGCGCAATTGCATTGGTGTCAGCAGCGTCGCCAATGCGATGGTGATTCCGACCGCGGCGGAAATGGCCAAAATGGCACCGCGCTTCGGTGCCGCAGCAGAAAGTTTGAGCAGATTCACTAGGTGTAGGGCCTTGGCCAGCGACAGACGCCGCAAACGCGTCAAATCTGCCACTCGCGTCTCCTGGAGGGAAGGCCGCTGGTCAGTCAAACACAGTTATTTGCGTGATTGTTCAGTGAAACGTTGGGGTCGGAGCCTTGGTCGAGCCGCCCGCAAGCAAATAGTTGGCTTGGATCAGCCCAAGGCCTGCTCGAGCTCGGGCACCAATTTGAACAGATCACCGACCAAGCCGATATCGGCAATCTCAAAAATCGGCGCTTCGCCGTCCTTGTTGATAGCAACGATGGTTCCCGCGTCCTTGATGCCAGTGAGGTGCTGGATCGCACCAGAAATGCCGATCGCGACGTACAGCTCCGGCGCGATGATCTTGCCGGTCTGGCCGACTTGCAGATCGCTCGGCACATAGCCGGCATCGACCGCAGCACGCGACGCGCCTACCGCCGCGCCCAGTTTGTCGGCCAGCTTGTAGATCACTGAAAACGCCTCAGCCGAACCCAGCGCCCGTCCACCCGACACCACGCGCGAAGCGCTTTGCAGATCGGGGCGATCCTGCGCGCCGGCTTGCAGTTCGATGAAGCGCGTATGGTTTGGAGGAGTCACGTTGATCGTGGCGGATTCAATGGCCGCATTGCCGCCATTGGCGGCAGCCGCGAACGAGGCATTGCGCACGGTGGCAATCAATTTGCGATCGGTCGGCGTAGTGACGGTAATAATCGCGTTGCCGGCATAAATTGGGCGCTGAAAGGTGTGCGCGTCGGTGACGGTCATGATGTCGGAAACCATCGCTTCGCCCAGCAGCGCGGCGACACGCGGCATCAGGTCTTTGCCAAACGTCGTCGAAGGTCCCAGCACGTGGGTGTACGCGCCGGCCATGGAAACTATTTGCGGTGCCAATGTGGAAGCAACGGCGTTGGCGTTGACGGGATTTGCCACGCCGATGATTTTGTCGACGCCTGCAATGGCAGCGGCCTGGGTGGCCACTGAATCAGGGTCGGCGGCGAAAACGGCGACATGGATCGCGGTCGCGTTCATCTGTTTTGCCGCGGTCACGCACTTGGCAGTGCTGGAGTTGAGCTTGCCGTTCAGATGTTCGGCGATGATCAGGATTTGGGTCATGGCATGTTCCTGGAATTGTTTCGGCGTTCGCGTCAGTCGCGTTTTGAACAGTAATTCTGTATCCCCTCCCAGAAGTGTTGGGCGGGGCGAGAGCGGTCTGAAAGCTGACTCCTGCAATCTGGACGATCAGAGCAGACCCATCGCATTGAAGGTCAGAGCAGGCCTTTGGCCTTGAGCGCTGCAACCAGTTCTGGCACGTCCTTCACCATTACGCCCTTTTGGCGCTTAGGCGGCGGCGCGTACAGGGTGGTGCGGTGATGGTTACCCGATTCCACACCCAGCGAATCGAAGCTGATGGTTTCCATCGGCTTGCTCTTGGCCTTCATGATGTCCGGTAGTTTGATGAAACGCGGTTCGTTGAGGCGCAGATCGGTAGTGATCACGGCCGGCAGATCCACCTCCAGTACTTCCAGGCCGGCATCGACTTCGCGGGTGACACGCAGGCTGCTGCCGATCACTTCGACCTTCGATGCAAATGTGGCTTGCGGGCGGCCCCAGAGCGCCGCCAACATTTGTCCAGTCTGGCTGCAATCGTCATCGATCGCCTGTTTGCCGAGGATCACAATCTGCGGCTGTTCTTTCTCGATCAACTTGAGCAACACGCGCGCCGCCGTGAGTGGCTGGATCGGCTGGTCGGTGACGACATGAATAGCCCGATTGGCGCCCATGGCCAGCGCGTTGCGTAGGTGTGCCCCGGCATCAGCTGGAGCAATCGTGGCGACGATCACTTCGGTCGCCACACCTTTTTCGCGCAGGCGCAGTGCCTCTTCCAGTGCGATGTCATCGAATGGATTGGGCGAAAGCTTGACGCCATCGGTGACCACGCCGCTGCCGTCGGGCTTGACCTGCACGCGCACGTTGTAATCCACGACTCGCTTGTAGGCGACCAGAATCTTCATGGGAAATCCACATCTAGGGAGGCAAAGGGCAGCCATTGTAGTGTAGGCGCGACGGTGCTTGACAGCGATCGCTGCTCAGGCCGCTCCTACAAGTGCTTACTGGCGCCGTCGCAACGCTTCGACGAAACTTTGGGCCGAGCCGGGCGCATGATCGAAGAACAGTGATGGCTCGGTTGTCTCCAGCTCCAAAACGCAGGGCCTGCCATCG
>JANMSL010000142.1:0-4286 GCA_031389245.1 Lysobacterales bacterium
AAGGATCGGGGAGCAGGGGCGCGGATCGGGACGGACAACTCACTCAAGACAAACACCCCTGAAACCAAACCGACGAGTTTAGGGCTTGGCCCGCAATCACTTCCCGAGCCACTCAGCTCACTCGTCGTCACCCCCTAAAACACCGCCGAGCAGGCCGCCGACGCCAAAGCCGCCGAGAACCGAGCCCTCCTCACGTGAACCGCCGCGCTGCGGGGCGGCTGCGAACACCCTGGAGGCCAGGCGTGAGAACGGCAGGCTCTGCAGCCACACCGTGCCAGGGCCGGTGACCTTGGCAAAGAAAAGGCCTTCGCCACCGAACAAGGCCGTCATGATCTTGCGCTGAAAAAACAAACCGATCGAAACACCGCGGGCGGCGGCGAGAAACGAATCCTTCTGGCAGATGATGCGTCCGTTGAAGTTGCTCAACGTCAGCGGAATGATCGTGCCGGGGTAGGGCGCAGCAAATGCAACCTTGGCTTTGCCCGTGTTGCCGATGTTGGTGAACACCGTAGTGAACAGGCTTTCGCCGGTGATGATGCGCTTGCCAGCGCCGAGCAGCTTGTCCATGAAGCCGCCACTCTGATTTTGTGCTGAGCCATCGCCAAAGATGGTTTCCATCTTGACTGTGGTTTCCTTGTACATCAGTGAGCCGGCTTCGGCGACGGCGCTTTCACCCGGATCGAGTTCGACCTCGACAAACTGCATGTCGCTGCCGTAGATCTTGTAGTCGATGACATCGGCAGCGCCGCGGACCAATGCCGGCGGTGGCGCGGGAATGCTTGGCAGTCCTCCGATCGACGCCAATTCGGCGCACTTGCTGATCGGCATCCACTCGGCCAGACCGGCACGCCAGCAATGCCCATTCGGATTGGCCGCCGCCTGTTGCACCGCCTGCGCGTGCTCGAGCGGACCAACCTGTTGACCGTTGTAGCTCAGGTACCACTGGTGCATTGTCATCTCCGGTTTGGTTGTAGGCGCGGACCCGGCCGCGATAAACAGTGCGGAAGATAAAATCGCGCCCAGGTGCGCTGCTACGGTCTGTCACGCCAACAATTGTGTCTGGATTTCCTGTTGCGTCTCTGCGCTCAGGCCCAATCCGGCGCCCAGCCGATGCAGGAACACACGCTCGGATTCGTGATCCAGATTCACCGCCAACAATGCCGCGGCATAGACTTCGTTGACCAATGCCGGACGCGTCATGGCAGCGATCTCATCGGCGCTACGCGGTACCGCCAACTCGGCCTCGAGGAAACCGCGCGTATCTGCGTCAAGCCCGGCATCAGCGGTGCGCGCGAGAATGCGCCCGCGTTCCTCGGCGTCGATTTTGCCATCGGCGGCGGCGGCAGCAATCATCACCCGTACCAGCAGCACCGCCTCTGCTTCTCGCTCGCTCAAATGTGACAGGTCGCGCGCTATTGGCGGCGGTGGCGGCAGCGGGCCGAGTGGTGTTGCAGGTGGTGACGTCGGCGCTGTAGCCACAGGTGTGGGCGGGGTCAAAACAGGAAATGCTGCGGGTGGCGGTGAAGTTGGCGCCAATTCGGCGGGCTTGCGAAAGTGCTCGAACGCGGCCATGGCGACACCCAGTGCGCCCAGCCCCAATGCCGCCTTGCCGGTGAACTGGCCGGTGCGAAATATCGACTGGCTGCGTCCGCGCCTGCCGCCGAATGCGCCACCCAGCGCCTGGCCGACAATGCTGCCCAGCAGCTTTTCAGGATCGAACATTGCCGCACCTCCAATAAAATGCATCCGATATTTGAGCTTAACGCGCGTTCACTGCGGCCAAAAAACGCAAGGACTTCAACGCATGCAAGGTACAAGGCGCGCAGATGGTGGCGCCGCGAACAATTTCAAGCACAGTGATTCCGCGATCAAACCTTCAGTGCATTGCGCTGCCGTTGCAGTATGCGCACGGGTAACTTGTTGCCCGGACTAAGGCTTGTCATCATAGGCGCTGCCCTTCAGCCATCGTGTGGTCTACATGCTGATTTTTGAACAGTCCCGGCCCGGTCGCGTTTCCGGTGCGCAACTGCCTGTGGATATCGCCCTGCCTTCGGATTTCCCGCCGGCGCTGTTGCGCGATACACCCATCGGCTTGCCCGAGGTGTCCGAACTGCAGGCGGTGCGGCACTACACCAATCTGTCGCGCAAAAACTTCTCGATCGATACGCAGTTCTACCCTCTCGGGTCGTGCACGATGAAGTACAACCCACGTGCCTGCAATGCGCTGGCGATGCTCGATGGGTTTCTGATGCGCCATCCAACGGCGCCGGCATCGCAGTCGCAGGGTTACCTGTCGTGTATGTTCGACCTGCAGGAGATATTGGCCGAGGTCACCGGCATGAAAGGCGTATCGTTGGCACCGATGGCAGGTGCGCAGGGTGAATTCGCTGGCGTGGCGATGATCATGGCCTATCACCGTGATCGCGGAGATCATCAACGCAACGAGATCATCGTGCCGGATGCGGCGCACGGCACCAATCCGGCGACGGCGGTGCAGTGTGGCTGCGTCGTGCGCGAAATTCCTACCGGCAAGAATGGCGATGTCGATATCGAAGCGCTGAAGCTGGTGCTGGGGCCGAAAACCGCTGGCATCATGCTGACCAATCCATCGACATTGGGTGTGTTCGATCGCGGCATTGTCGAAATCGCGCGATTGGTGCACCAGGCTGGCGGACTGCTTTATTACGATGGTGCCAATCTCAACGCGATTCTGGGCAAGGTACGTCCGGGTGATATGGGCTTCGATGCGATCCATATGAACTTGCACAAGACCTTCTCCACGCCGCATGGTGGCGGCGGTCCGGGTGCGGGTGCGGTAGGCGTATCAGCACGCCTGTTGCCGTATCTGCCACTGCCGGTGGTGCACAGGGAGCACAACGTTTATCGCCTCGGCGACGAGAACGACTTGCCCAAATCCATCGGCCGGCTCAGCGCTTTCGGCGGCAATCCCGGTGTTTTGCTGCGCGCGTACATCTATGCGCGCATGCTCGGCCGCGTCGGTATGCATCGCGTTGGCGAGTTCGCGACGCTTAACGCCAACTACTTGGCCGCGCGTCTGAAGGCCAAAGGCTTCGACCTGGCGTTACCGGATCGCCGCGCCAGCCATGAGTTCATCGTCACCGTCGCGCGGCAAAAAAAGGAACATGGAGTGAGCGCGCTCGACTTCGCCAAAACCTTGCTCGACTACGGCATCCATGCGCCGACCAACTACTTTCCGCTGATCGTGCCTGAGTGCCTGCTGATTGAGCCGACCGAGACCGAGACCAAGGAAGAACTTGATCGTTTTGTCGATGCAATGGGTGAAATCCTCGAACTCGCTGCGCGCGACCCGGAAAAAATGAAGGGTGCGCCCTACACCTTGCCGGTGCGACGTCTGGATGATGTCAAGGCCGTGCGCGAACTCGACATCGCCTATGTCGCCAAGACAGTAGAGTCCGCATAATGGCTGACGTTGGCGGTGCGCTGCCGCGTGGACCAGGCAAGATCTGGCGCGCATTCATGTGGTCCTGCAAAGGCCTGGCCACCGCCTTTCAAACGGAAAGTTCGTTCCGCTTGGAAACCTATCTGGTATTGATCCTGGGGCCGACAGCATTTTTCCTCGGCAACACCGGTCTGGAGCGCGCGCTGATGTTTGGCGCATTGCTGTTTGTGTTGTCGGCTGAATTGTTGAATTCGGCGATCGAACAGGTAGTCGATCGGATCAGCCCTGAATATGCCTTGTTCGCTGGCCGCGCCAAAGACATGGGTTCGGCGGCTGTGTTTATCACCATGGTTAATGTCGTCGCCATCTGGACGGCGGTGCTCTGGCCACGTTTCGTGCACTGATCGGCGGCCTCGGTCACACTGGAATTTATTGCGATGGAAGTTTTTTTCACCTCTGAAGGGCTGATTGCCCTGCTCACGCTCGCCACACTGGAAATCGTGTTGGGCGTCGACAATCTCGTATTCATTTCGATTGCCGTTGGCAAGTTGCCGCCTGAGCGGCGCTCCTCCGCGCGGCGCTTCGGTCTGATGCTGGCATGCTTCTCGCGCCTGGGTTTGTTGCTGTCGCTGGCCTGGTTGGCGAGCATGACGCGACCGGTTTGGTCGCCGTTCGGGCATCCGCTGTCGATACGTGATCTGGTCTTGCTCGGCGGGGGCCTGTTCCTGTTGATCAAGGGTGTCATGGAATTGCGCGAGGCGACTCTTGGCACTTCGGAAGCCGACCAGAGTGAACGCGAGGGCAGCACGGTGTTTTGGATGGTCATCGCTCAGATCGCGATCATCGATATCGTGTTTTCGCTGGA
>JANMSL010000193.1:0-1861 GCA_031389245.1 Lysobacterales bacterium
GCAACTCTGAAAACCTGTCAGGTGTTGCGCCGGTGGTTGCACCGTCACGGTGGCGCTACACCCCGTTTACCCCTGATTGCAACTCTTTGCGCGACCGGGCGGCGCTTTGCCCCTCGGCGCAATCTTGGATTTGCCGGGCGGGTCTGGTCAGTGGGGCAGCGGCTCCGGCCATGCATCCACCCTGCGCGCAACAGGGGTTATTTCGGATGAACAAAGCGATTACTGACGGGCTGGTGCTGATGCCGACGCCGTTTGCGGCGGGTCTGACGGTCTGGACATGCGCCAACGCGCCTGCAGGCGTCGCCATGGATTCAGCGGTTTTCGGCGCAACCCTTGGTGACCGTTATGGCGAAACGCATCCACCGCATCGAGCACGCGTTCGCTGGAGCGCCCGTCGCGTAGCGGGTGTATCGACTCGGCATAGTCAACAATGAGTCGCATCCAGTCTGCGTCCGGCTGCAAGGCGCGCAGGATCGCAGTACGCAATTCGCCGGGTTCCTGTATGTCGAGCATGTGCGGCTTGGGGGCCTGGCTGCGAAAGGTCACTACCGGACGCTGTTGCACCGCGAACTCAGACAGGATCGACGAGGTATCCGCAACCAGCACCTGTGCAGCCCGCAGCAGGCTCAGCATCGCGGTCGGCTCGACGAAGCAGGCATTGGCGCCCTGCATGCCGCGATAGCGATCAAACAGCGCCGCCGAACAACGTGGATGCAGGGTCAGCGCCCAGTACCAGCCGCTGTTGGCGATCAACTGCTCGATGCAATCGGCGAGCAACGGCGCAGCGGAAAGTCGCGGCGTAAACGTGGAGCCAAATCCAATCACCGGACGCCCACCCGCCGCGACACGGATCGCATCGGTGGCAGGATCGGCCGCAGCAAACATCGGGTCCAGCTTGGGCCAACCGGTCTGCACCACGCGGAAATAGCCATGCTGTTCGGCCAGCGCCTGGAACGGCGCCGTGGTCTGCGGCCCCTGGGTGCAATACAGATCGAACATGCCGCGAATGCGAAAATGGCCGCGCGCCTGGTTGCGCTTTTCGACATTGAAGCCATGGAACACCTGCACTTTGATTCCGGGGAAAAATTCCGGCACCCAATTGGCAGCGCACAACACCACATCGGGGGCAAAGCGCATTACTGCCCCGGCATCCAGCAGCGCTGGCTCATCTTCACGCAGATGCAGCGCACTGTCCTGCCCGTGCAGAAACCAGTGCAGCGTACCGCCGCGAGCGCGAATCGCCGCCTGCAACGGACGCAGTATCGGAATCGCGTACAACTCGGTGCCGAACAACAGATAGCGTAGCGCCGGGGGAGTCGGTGTGTCGGATCGGGTCATGGCGGGTTGTGCGGCAGGTGCAGGCGGACATCATGCCTGATCCGCTGACCCGAATCAGCCCGAGCGCGCCAGCGGCGGCCTCAGTTCGACTGCAGCGAACGCGTCAATCGGGTTGCTCATGCACGCCCACTATCGCGGTTTGGAAGGCAGCAGCGGAAACGGAGTGATTTTTTCACCGGTGTGCGCATCACGGATTTGCGCGGTACCGCGCTTGTCCACTTCTTCGATGCGCAGAATGCTCTGGATCGGCAGGTGCAATGCTTTGGTGTCCTTGAATTCGTCGCGCAGTTTTTCCTCAGCCGGGTCGACAATCAGGCTTTCACCGGGTGCGTCGAAGACGATGTCGGTGATGGTGGTGAATCCCCATAGATCACCTGATTGCACATGGCGGGCAAACAATTCATAGCTCTTGCCCTGATTGAGAAAGGTGATCTTGTACAGACGGAGTTTGCGCATGACATATTGTGCACCAAGCCAGAATGCTTATAGTGAACTTCAGCAAAGTTTCCACGCAGCCGCGCTG
>JANMSL010000208.1:0-5922 GCA_031389245.1 Lysobacterales bacterium
TGCTGCTCAACGCTGATACGAAGTTCACCTGCCATGCCGGTGGCAAAGCCGTGCATCAGCGAGTTCATCACCAGGTTGACCACAATCTGATAAATCGCATCAGTGCGGCTGATCGCCTGTATTTGTTGGTCGCACACCAGCACCACACGGTGTTGCGTGCGCTTGAGTGCCGGATGCAATGAGCGCAAAACCTCGTCCAGATAGTCGCGCATAACAAACTTGCGAATGCTGTGGGTCGATTGGTCGACCGCCACCTGCTTGAAACTGCGCACCAGCTCTGCAGCTCGCCGCAGGTTGCTCTCGGTCATTGCGCCAGCGCTTTCCAGCGGTGCGATCAAGTCATCGGCACGCTCAGCCGTGAGTTGCTTCGCCAACGCCGCTTTGATCTCGTGCAGTTGACTGCGCAGGAACGAAATGGCAGTGAGGCCAACGCCCAACGGCGTGTTGACTTCATGTGCCACACCGGCAACCAGTCGGCCCAGTGATGCCATCTTTTCCGACTCAATCAGTTCGCTCTGGGTACGGCGCAAAGCATCGAAGGCCGTGGTCAATTGATTATTGGCATCCTGCAGACTGCGTCGCTCATCCAGCAACTCCTGAGTGCGCGTTTGCACACGCGCATCCAACTCCCGGGTCAGTTCGAGCAAATCAGACTCCACTTCCTTGATTCGCGAAATATCCCGCTGGGTGCCCAAAACACGCAGCGCCGCGCCGTCCGATGCGCGCGCCACCGCTCGACCACGGCCGAGCTTCCAGCGCCATTCGCCGGCACGGTTACGCAGCCGATAGGACACTTCGAAGTGACTGGTTTTGCCATCGACATGGTCATGAATGGCTGCCCGGAAAGCCGGGAAATCATCCACGTGCATATAGGGCGCCAGATCGGATGCGGACGTGATCGGAACAGCAACGCCGACACCGCTGTCCAGATCGGTGCTTACCGGCAATAGCTTGCCTGCGACCAGATCCCAATCGAATAGATTGTCACCGCTGCCCCACAGCGCCAGTCGGTAACGCTCCTCGGCTTCGGCCAGGCGCTGTTGCTGGGCGCGCCATTCGGTGACGTCGCGCATGGTGCCGATGGATGCGGGCTCGCTGTTGTACTCAACCGCGCCGGCGCGCACTTCAAACAGTCGGGGCGTACCGTCCTTCTTCACCAATTGAATTTCGAACGCCTGGACATCGGTTGAACCGCTTTCCCGTTCGACACGCCGGCCCTGTTGTTTGGCCAAGTCCTCAGGTGCGATTCGTGAAAAGTAGCTGGTCCCGATCAGTTCAGCGCAGGTGAAATCCAGCGAGCGAGCCAACGCTTCGTTACAGAAGACAATATTGCCGTGTTGCATCAAGAATACGCCGTCTCGGCAGTTTTCAACCAGCGAGCGATACAGCCGCTCGGACTGCTCCAGCGCCTGCTTCGCCGCCACCGTACTGCTGATATCAGAAAGTGTGCCTTCGTAAAACAACAACTCGCCGCCAGCGCCATACACGGCACGGGCATTTTCACTGACCCAAATGATCGCGCCGTCGCGGCGACGCAGCTGCGAAACCACGCGTGAGATGCGTCCGCCTTGCTCGAGCATCCTTTGAACCTCGGTACCACGCGCGGTGTCACAGTAGATGTTGGCTGGATCGAACGAACCGTCACGCATCAGCTGTTCTGGCGACTCGTAACCGAACATCGCCGCGAGCGCCGGGTTGACATCGATGTAACCGCTCCCCCCCGGCCGTCGCCGATAGACACCGATCTCAGCCTCGGTAAACAGCGAACGAAAGCTCTCCAGCTCGCGCAGGTTGGCCTGACTCTGATCGTTGTGGCGGCGAATGTCCTGCAGCAGCGCGAAGACGTAGCGTTGGCCTTGCTCGACGACGATTTCGCAACTCGCCAGACCGTCATAGAAAATTCCATCGCGCGATCGCACTGCAATCGGCTCGCGCACCGAGGCACCATGTTGCAGCAGCTGGTCGACAATGGTTTGACGCGCGCGCGCGTCCGGCCATAGTCCGAGCTCCAATGTGGTTCGGCCGACAGCTTCTTCGTGCGAAATGCCGACAATGCTTTCAAACGCTGGGCTGACGTCGACGATGCGCTGATCATCAAGGCGACTCACCAACACGATAGTGCCGGGCGAGGCGAACATTCTGGCGAGATACTCGATCATCGAAGGGTCGCCTCGGGAGCGAGTTCGGTTGCGGTCCCCGTCACTCCTTGGGCCTGAGTCTAGCGCCTGCAGCCGCGCACCGGGCAAGACGCGGTCAGAGCGTATCCAGCGACTTCAGGCTCTCGCCAGACACTTCACCGGTGGCACCGTTCACTGCTACCCACACTGGCTTTCCATCCCGAATGATTTTGACTTCAATTACGACGCGACCGGGCAGCAACAGCAGCTGAGCTTCCACGGCAGTTCCCGGACTGTTCTTGTGCGCGCGATCCAGCGCCTCGACCAAGCCGATCCGCGCCGACGAAACATCGAGCGAATGGTCCTCGTCTTCAGACAATTGCTTGACCACTTCGCCTTTGACGGCATCCACAACGACATTGATGGTGTGGTTTCCCGCAGCAAAATCAATCGAGAATTCGCCATGCTCAAACTCGGCGTGATACACCGTCCCATCGCGCACAACCTCAGCCGCGAGCCCGATCGCCGCGCGCAAATCCATGGCGGCCTCGATGTCGCCGGTTGGCGTCGGCATCATCAAAGGCACATTCGATCTCTGCGTAGTGACCGACCAATTCACATAAGCCAACAAAGCAGCCACCAGTAACGCGACGATGACGCTCACCCAGATCCAGATATGGCGCGACTTTGGCCAACGCTGCGGCCCAGCTGCGCGTTGCCTGGGCTGGTTCATTGCGCTTGAACCTGGCTCCACCCGGTATGACCCAGAGCGCGCGGCGGGTTGCGGCGCAATCGCGTGCAGCGGCGCTCTCCCCGCCAATAACGCATCCAAGTCCTCAATCAATTGCTGCGGCGTCGGATATCGTTCACCGGGGTCACGCCAGGTCATTTTCGCAACCACCGCAATCACACTCGGGGGTGCATCCATTTCTGCCAACCGATCCACCGGCACGTTGCGTGTCAACAGTGCGGTGATGGTCGACATTGGATTGCCATTGCCGAAAGCGCGATCGCCAGCGATCAGCTCGAAAAAAGTCAGACCCAGGGAAAAAATGTCGCTGCGAACGTCCAGCTCGCGATCACCGACAGCCTGCTCTGGCGACAAGTAGGCCGGCGAACCGACAATCATGCCGGATTGGGTGAGCGTGCTGTCGGTCGCCGAACCCACTCGGGCCAGCCCAAGATCAGCGAGTTTGGCAACTCCGTCCCTGAGCAACATGATGTTGCCCGGTTTGACATCGCGGTGCACGATGCCGTGTTTCTGCGCGTGCTCCAATGCGCAGGCCACCTGCCGTACGATGCTCGTGGCCTCCTGCCACGGCACGCGTCCGCGCCGACGCAACACCACATCCATAGACTCCCCGTCGAGAAATTCCATGACGAAGTAGTAAATGCCATGAGCTTCGCCGGCATCGATGCCGGCCACGACGTTGGGGTGACTGAGTTTGGCAACAGCGCGCGCCTCCCGCACAAAACGTTCGCGCCCGTCCTTGTCGTCAGCAAATTTCTGCAACAGAACCTTGATCCCCACCAGTCGATCCATCGAGATCTGTCGAGCTTTGTAGACTGCACCCATTCCACCTTCGGCAATTTTCTCGATGATTTCGTAGCCAGGTATGGTGACCGCCCCGGTCTTGCCGAGCGCGGACTGCAAGAGTGTCGACTGCTGTGCCGAGAGGTAGCCCTTCTTGACATATACCTCGGCAAGCGTCGACTCCAGCCCCATTTCCACGACTGTCTGATGCAGCCCACGGCATTCGTCCACCTGTGCTGGCGTGATCCAACCGCGCTCGACGGCGATTGACTCAAACGTTGCCGAGGGGATGACAGTGGTCGAGTTAAGCGAGCTCACGCTATTTATTGGTCCGTGGCTGGATTGCTGGTCGCAGATTCTAACTGCGCCGCCTGCATTGTCACTGCCCTGCGTGCCGATGACGTATGTTGCATCCGTCGACTCATTGACTCTTGTCGCGTAGTATCGATGCACCGCATTCGGAAAGGGCGATAGCCGTGTCTGCCAAAGCGACTAGCCGGTATGTTCCGCCTGTGGAGCAGGTACGCAGGATTCCAATGCGCGTGTTGGGCGTGTGTCTGCTCAGCGTTTCGCTGAGTTTTGCGATAGCTGGGCAAGCGCCGGCGGCATCGGCGGATGAGTCGGCTGCGGACAATTCTGCACGACACGATCTTGCAGCCAGTGATTCCGAAGACGCCGAATCTGACGAAGAGGAGACTGATGAGGATGATTCCGACGGATTGCGCGATCGACTGACCGAGCGTGAGGACGAGAACCGGGTTGAGAACCCTTGGAGCATCGAGCTGCGCGGCCGACCTCTGGTGATCAGCGGCGAATACGAGGCAGCCCTGGATTACTTCGACGAGACGGTGCTCGGGGTGCCCGACGAACACTTCGATCGCCTGCTGTTCGAACAGGAACTTGAGACCGAGATGTTCTATAGCCTCGGCCGCCGCCTGTCGGCGTATGCGCAGGCGCGGATTGTCGATGCGCACGACCTGCACGACAACACCCCGAACCAGATCAACGATACGTATGTCGAACGCGGCGAGATGTGGTTGTACTCGGAAGACGTCGCCGGCTCCGGCCTGAGTGTGGAAGTCGGGCGGTTGGATTTCGAGGACGACCGACTCTGGTGGTGGGATGAGGATCTCGACGCGTTGCGCGTTACTTATGAACAGGATGAATTCGAACTGGCAATCGCGGTCGCCCAGGAATTGGCCCCGCGCCGTTCCGATCTGGGCTTTATCGACCCGGAGGACCACAAAGTGTTGCGTTACTTCGGTGAGGCATCGTGGGATTGGGCGCCCAATCATTCGCTTCAGCTGTTCGGACTGGCGAGCAGTGATCACTCGTATAAAGAGATGATTGACCAGACCGTGCCGCGCGACCGTGCCGATGAGTCGGACGCGGAATTGACCTGGATTGGATTGCGGGTATCGGGTGCATGGCAGAGCGAAACGCGCGGACTGCTGGGCTACTGGCTCGATTACGCCCAGGTGCGGGGCGATGAGCGGCGCGCAGAATTCGACGAGCAGTCAGCCTCGATCAGTGTCGTCGAATCAGTCATTCGACACCGTGTACGGGGCTGGGCTTATGATACCGGGGTGACCTGGATAGCGCCTCTACGTGGCGAGCCGCGCATCAGCTCAGGCTATGCGGTTGGCTCCAGCGATCGCAATTCCGAAGATGGGATCGATCGCAGTTTTCAGCAAACCGGACTGCACGGCAACGAAGTCGGCTTTGGCGGCGTTGAGCGTTTCGATCACTATGGGGTGCTGCTCGACCCCGAACTGTCCAATCTGTCGGTGTGGACCGTAGGCATTGGCATCTCGCTGTTCACTGCCAGCTCGTTGGATCTGGTCTATAACCGCTATCGCTTGGGCACTCCGGCAGATTCTTTGCGTGACGCCAGAATCGATATCGAGCTTACCGGCGAACACCGCGACCTGGGCGAGGCCTTTGATTTGGTGCTCGCGGTGGAAGAATGGCAAAGGGTTGAATTCGAGATGATCGCCTCTGCGCTCAATCCGGGTCCGGCCTTTGCGTCCGATGCGGGGCACTGGCAGTGGGGTGGGCTGCTGGTGATGCGAGTGGCATTCTAGTAGGTGAGGCTGTCGCCCTGCCCGTCTACACGGCTGTTCCCGCTGCATATCCCGAAGCCCAGGCCCACTGGAAATTGTAGCCGCCGAGCCAGCCGGTGACATCAACCGCTTCGCCGATGAAATACAGGCCGGAAACATGCTTGGACTGCATCGTGGTTGACGAAAGTGCATCGGTGTCGACGCCGCC
>JANMSL010000222.1:0-2555 GCA_031389245.1 Lysobacterales bacterium
ACTTCAGAGCGGCTCGCGGGTCGGCAAGCTGCTTGAGCCAAACGTTTAGCGCACCTTCTCTGATATCGGCCCGGTGAGTTGGGTCGCGAATGAGGCCCAGCAAAGCGGTAGCAAGTTCTGTTGGCGCACCCCCCTCGGCGAGGATGTCGAGTACACAGCCG
The DNA here is from genome assembly GCA_031389245.1 of Lysobacterales bacterium. Lineage (GTDB taxonomy): Bacteria > Pseudomonadota > Gammaproteobacteria > Xanthomonadales > Ahniellaceae > 0-14-3-00-62-12. The sequence goes on from JANMSL010000222.1 coordinate 162, forward strand.
ACAAAGGTTTGACTGGCTTCGTCACGTTCGGGGGCTTGCAGGGCGGCCAGGAAGTCCTCACGCAGCTCGGGGTCGGCCAACGCACCGAAAGGATGGGTGATACGGACTCCCCAACGAAACCCGTGGTAGCGCTCGGCCTCGCGGCGCAAGCCTGAAAGCAGGCTACGTTTGTCTGAAGCCGTCATCAGCTTGACATCGCCATAGATCACCACCGTCAGCGGGTCTGCCTCGATCAATCGAGGGCGAGCCTTCTGGCTATGAAAAGCAAGCCATGCGTAGAGGCCACGCAAACCGGCGACAGTGCGGTCGTCCTGCCCCAGCAACAGGTTCAACACCCGCCCCAACGGCAGACCTGCGCTATTAATCTGTCGCGCCAGCCAGTGCGCAGCGAGGTACTCGGCCACGCTGCGATGGCTGGGAACGACTCTTTCTACTCCTCCTTCCGGTCGGAACAGTTTTGTGCGTACGGCCAAAGCCGCCGATTCCATGTCGGGAGGCGCACAGTCATTTAGATAAACGAATCGCGAATCGGAACGGCCAGGGTCAAGCGCAATGCCAGTTAGGTCGGACAGGAGCAGCACAGCGCATAGCTGGCCTGCGGCATCGAGTAAGCTTTCGATTGAATGGGGCCGCGTGCGCGCCTGATCGCGATGCCGCTTGTTGGCGTCTTCCGCAAGTTTTTCACAGGCCAGACGGTAGGTCTCGTGGCGTGTGGTTGGCCATTGATCGCCTCTAACTGCCTCGGCCAGCAGGCCGAGCGTTTGCGGGTTGTCGAGCAGGCCAGCCACGCCCAGTCGCGTTGCTTTCTCGACAAAGGCATCTGGATTTTTCGTGCCGTAGTTGTCGCGCAGCAGGATAAAAATATCATCTTCGCTTAGCGGTTCGAGCTGCAACACCGCGATCTGGCCGTCGGCGGAAGATGCCTTGAGGTCTTCGGCATCGGATGCGCCATACCAGTCGGCGGCGCGGCAGGCGATGCGGAATGGCGGATTGCCCAGGCGTTTAAGTTGCTTGCGAATTAACTGAATCGCGCTGTTATTTCCTGCGCTGGCACGGATTTCGTCCAGTCCATCGAGAAACAAAGTCTTGCCTTGCCAGGCTTCATCCGGGTCGGTGTGGATGAATTCAGCAATACGAAGGCATTTACCACCCGTCGCATCGGCTTCAGACTCGAACGCTGTGCTCTTTCCTGCCCCCGGTTCGCCCAGCAGCACCCAGGCGGACAGGTTGCGGAATTTTTGCAAGTCTTCGGGTAGATTTTCGACTGCGTTCTTGCTCTGATCCAGGAGCTTGCGAGCGCGACGGGGGACTAGCGTCATCGCCTTACTCCAGCCAGTCTTCCGCAGGGCGCGACATGAACTCGGCCAGGGGAATACCACCCTCGCCGACGATGAGGGGGCGCGCTGTGCTGAATTTTTCGGTGAAGACCTTCAACCCCTTTGGTGCCGCGAAACCCGTGCCGCTTTTGACTTCGAGCGCGACCAGCTTGCGGCCATTGCTCAAGACGAAATCCACTTCATCCGGACTTTCGCGCCAATACTGCACCAGGCAACCGTCGGGTGCCGTGTTGCAAAGATGCGCGCCGACAGCGCTTTCCACCAGCCTGCCCCAGTAGGATCGATCATTGCGCGCATCCGCAAAACTGTAGCCGCCCTGCGCCGAGATCAACGCAGTATTGAGCGCATTGAGCTTGGGGCTGGAGGCGCGTTGACGGTGCTTCTGTATGGCATATTTGTGTAGCCCGGTAAGCAGTCCGGCTTGCGAAAGCAGGTCGAGGTAATGCGCCAGCGTGACTGTGTTGCCTGCGTCCTGAAGCTGGCCTCTCAGCTTGTTGTAGGAAAAGATCTGGCCGGAATAGGCGCAACCCAGTTCGAACAAGAGTTTGAGCAGAGCAGGCTTGTCCACCCGCGTCATCTGGAGGATGTCTTTTTCGATATTCGGGTGGATCAGCGCGCCACGCACGTATTCGCGCCAGCGGCGCTCATCGCGAATCAAACCTGCGCTACCAGGATAACCACCGAAATAGAAGTACTCGTCGAGCGAGAAGTCGAACGCTGACTGCATTTCAGAGTACGACCAATGCGTCATGCGAATCGCTTCGTAGCGTCCTGCCAGACTTTCCGTCAGCCCTTTCTGCATCAGCCATGGCGATGAACCGAGCAGGATGACATGCATAGCAAGGGATTCAGCTCGGTCTGCATCCCATAAGCCTTTGACGACCTCCGACCAGCGCGGGATTTTCTGGATTTCATCAATGGCCAATACGTATTGCTGACCATCGATCAGCGCCCTTGCCTTGGTGCGGGCTTGAGTCCATTGATTCACCAACCATTCGGCAGTGGGCTGTGCACCCGGAATATTCTGCGTCGAAAGTCCAGCGCCCACCCGCGAACC
>JANMSL010000230.1:0-2212 GCA_031389245.1 Lysobacterales bacterium
TCCAACATCAACGAGGTGCGCCAGAACGTGGATGCGTGGCGGGCCTTGCCCAACCCCGGTCAATGGCACGTCAGCCCGGAGACGGCGCGCCTGCTCCAGCATTGGCGGCACCACAAGTTCGGCGGCGTCCGTCCGTTCTTCTGTCAGGTGGAAGCAGTCGAGACCGCCATCTGGCTGACCGAGGTCGCCCCTCAATCCACGAGTGGCAAGAGATTGTTCGACCACCTGGCGAGCGCCAACAAGGACGCCAATCCTGAGCTCATGCGCTTTGCACTGAAGCTCGCCACCGGCGCGGGCAAAACCACCGTCGCAATCAACCTCCCGTCGCGGGCGGCGGCGACGAGGTCGTTAAGGCGTAAGAGAGTTTGGTAATTTGACCAAGATTAGCTAATTTATGTTTACTTTGTAAAATAAGGTAATTTTGATATAAACTGCGCCAATGGACCCGGTTAGTAACCCGTACGCTCCAGGTGCCGGAACGCCGCCGCCAGAACTGGCCGGGCGCGACGAATTGCGTGAAACCGTCCGGATTGCACTTGAGAGAGTGCGGGCGGGACGGCCCACCAAAAGCATCCTGATGGTGGGCCTTCGGGGCGTGGGAAAGACGGTATTGCTGGATCGCCTGCGCGAGGACGCCGAGTCGGTTGGTATCCAGACACTTCGGGTGGAGGCGCCCGAGAGCCGATCTCTGCCGGCCATTCTGGCCCCGCAGTTACGGCAAGCGTTGCTGCGGCTGGCCCGCAACGAGCAGGCAAGGGAATTCGCCCAGCGGGCGTTGCGGGGACTGGCGGGCTTCGCCAAGGCACTTAAGTTCAAGTATCAGGACATTGAAGTCGGATTTGACTTTGAGCCAGAGCCGGGGTTGGCGGACAACGGCGATCTCGAACATGACTTGCAGGCATTGCTGGAGGTCACCGGGGCTGCGGCGAAGAATGCCGGTACGGCGCTAGTCATGTTCGTGGACGAGCTCCAATACGTGGCCGAGGAAGAACTTGCGGCGCTAATCACGGCATTGCATCGCACTGCCCAACGCAGCCTCCCCGTTGTGCTTGTGGGTGCAGGTTTGCCTCAGTTGCCCGGCAAGATGGGCCGCGCTAAGTCCTACGCGGAACGGCTGTTTGATTTCCCGCAAATCGGACCGCTTACTCGTGAGGCTGCGCGCGTCGCGATCACCAAGCCGGCAATAGACCAAGGTGTGAGCGTGGACGCAGACGCGCTTGATCAGATTATTCAAGAGACGCGGGGTTATCCCTATTTTCTACAGGAATGGGGCAAGCACGCTTGGGACGGAGCAGACGAATCCCCCATCACACTTCAGGATGTTAAGCGCGCTACCGCAAGCGCAATCGCCGCGCTAGATGAGAGTTTTTTCCGGGTTCGCTTTGACCGCTTGACCCCGCTGGAAAAGAAATACTTACGCGCCATGGCGGAGCTTGGCGCGGGTCCGCACCGTTCTGGTGACATCGCCGAACAATTAGGCCGCGAGGTGACCTCGCTCGGCCCGACCCGGAGCCAGTTGATCGTCAAGGGCATGATTTGGAGCCCAAGCCACGGTGACACGGCATTCACGGTGCCGTTATTCGATGAGTTCATGAATCGAATCATGCCGGGTGATGACTGGAAACACTGAGTCCGGCGCGCAGTGGGGTATCAACGGATTAACGCATGGAATTCCGCATCGCCGACACTTTCACCGACAGCCTCGCTCGTCTCACTGGCGACGAGCAGAAAGCCGTGAAGAGTCGGAGCTCGACTTGCAGTTGAACCCCGCCAGTCCAAGCATGGGCTTTCACAAGCTCGCCAAAGCGAAGGACAAGAACTTCTGATCGGTGCGGGTGGGCAGCGACATCCGGTTGATCGTTCACAAGAGCGATGCGAGCCTGCCAACAGCGAGACCGAAGCGATACCGTTTCCGTTTTCAAAGGCCCGCTGCCGACGATTGATACCCTCAGAGACGAAGCCGAAGAGAGCCAGAATGTCGGCAGCTGGATTGGGCACCAGGCCAAGGCCGGCGTGCTGCCACATGAGTTTGGCGTGTTCGGTTAGTGTTTCTGGCAAGCTGGCGACTTCGAGGGTTTCGGCCCTGCCGAACGGCCGCCTGATCAACCAGAAACCGACAAGAATCTGAGCCACTGTAGAGGACGTCATGACCGCTGAATCTGTACGTATTCGCGCCAGAGATGGCGGGGAGTTCGAAGGCTGGCTGGCAGTG
>JANMSL010000236.1:0-5809 GCA_031389245.1 Lysobacterales bacterium
GCTGAGCGCCGCCGCGCCTGGGTAATCAACTGGCACAGATCGGTGTATCCATCATGGTTGGTGGCGAGCAGCACCAGGCGCACGCCTTCCTGCAAGCTGATCTCGGTACCGATGATCAGCTTGAACGCGCATTCGCGCGCGGCCTGCCAGGCACGTACGATGCCGGCCATCGAACACTCGTCGGTAATTGCCAGCGCGTGATAGCCGAGCATTTTGGCGCGCTCCACCAGTTCGTGCGCACTTGATGCGCCACGCTGAAAACTGAAGTTGCTCAGGCAGTGCAGTTCGGCATAGGCGGGGGATTGTTCGCACACCGCGGGCCGCTCGCACAGGTTCATCTAAATACCCCATGCAGATACCAGGCCGGCGTCTGGCCAAGCGTCTGGAAGACCCAGACGCGACGACCATGTCGGTCTTCGGCGATGAAATAATCACGTCGGCAATCGCCACCATCCCACCAACCGCTTTCGATGCGTTCCGGCCCGCTGAGTAGTTGCAGGCTGCGATCATCAACCGGCTGCGGCGTGGCCAACAGCCAGTTGGGACGCGCCTGCGTGCTGTTTGCAACGGGGACGTCCGCTGCGGCCCTTGCATTGCGCCGGTAGCTGGCTGCGGTTTCCTGGGTCGACAGTTGTATCGGCGCGGGCTTGGAAGCCAATTCCGGTCGATGTTCGTCGTGCACGGTGACAGCGCTGATCGCCTCGTCACCCAGGCGTGCGCGCAGCCGTTCGAGCAGGCGTTCCGGGCTGTCCTTGTTGCCGGCAAGCGGGCTGAGCAGATCAAGTTGTGCCGGGGCATACGACAACAGTTTGTCGGCACGCAGGGTCAGCTCGATGGTTGCCTCGGGCAGCGAAAAGCGATCCAGGCGTTCGCGCATCAGCTCGAACAAGGCGTCGGCGTCGCGCTCGATATGCAGCAGCCCGATGTGCAGGATGCTGGGCGGGCAGTCCTGGCCAGCGCGGCCTTCATGCGCGAAGTACAGGTCGAACTCCTGCACGCCAGCATCCTGTGCAATCAGAAACAGACCCAGATCGCGCAGCAGGCGCTTCAATGGAAACAGCAGGCTCTGCGTGTTGCCGAGCGGCGCTGGCATTTCCATGCGTCGTTCAAATCGACGCGGTGGTTGATACAGCGCGCGCCGGTCGGCGATGGCGCCACTGAGTCGATCCAGGCAGCTCATGTCCTCGCGACCGATGCGGCGCGCCAGCGCATCGCGCGGCAGGCGGATCACTTCGCCCAGATGGCGCAGACCGCTGCCTGCCAACAGTTCGCAGCTGCGCTCGGACAATGCCGACAGCGTCAGCGGCGCGCTGTCGATCAAGCGCATCAGTGCCTGCCGCGACAACACATGTGTGCCATCGCCCATGCGTGCGGCGAGTTCGGCACCCGATGGCGTAGGCGCAATGCCGACTTGTGCACTGACTGCGAGTTCGGTGAGGATCTCGCGTACCGCCTCGACCACGCCGGCGCCACCGCCGAACAGCTTGCGACTGGCGGCTGCCTCGATCAGCACGCCCTGCGGCGGTCGCACGCTGATTTCGGCACTGACGCGGTACAGGCAGGCGGCAAGCTGTTGCAAAGCATCAGCCTCGCGCTCGACGTTGCGCAGACGGATTTGCAGATGCGGACAGATGGCCTGTGCGGCGCTTTGCTTGTGCCCGCTACACACACCGGCAGCGCGTGCGAGCGCATTGACAGCATGCACGCTACGCCGTTGCAATGGCCCTTCGACGATGGCGATGGGGTGGGCATCGACAGGTTCGCCATGCGCGACCAGGTCGATGGCCAGCTGCGGCAGATGCAGGGCGAGCCAGAGCATGGGTTAGATGCCAGTGCGACGATCGTAGGTGGCGTGGGCTGGCATGCGGTTGTGCAGTGGCACGCGCGCAATCGTGCACTTTGCGCCGCCAGTGCGGCCGCGACACTTGACCAGTTCGATATTCCAGTAATCGCTGCAGGGTTGCAGACGTAGCCGGATGGGCGCATGCGAGGCGTGCGCCAATTCGCCTTCGGGGCGGAAACACAGCCCGAGCGTTGCCGCCGATTCGGCGGCCAGCTGCAATCTGCGCAACGCGTTGGCGTCGATATTCTGTGGCCACAGCAGCACGGCGTTGCAGACACCGGAGCGCAGGCTTTGCTCGGCCGCCCACAGGCGTTGCCGTTCGCTGTTGGCACTGATCCACCACAGTCGCGACAACTCGATGCCCGCGTGCTGCCAGCCTGGCGCATAGGGCAGGAAAGGCGGATCGATCAGGGCGATGGCGGTGGTGGCGGGGTTAGCGGAGTTGGCACGGTGGGCGGAGTTGGCGCTGGAGCCAGAGCGTCGGGTTAAAGCCCGGCCTGCGGCCGCGCCTGCGCTCATTGCTTGCTTGATATCGTTATCGCGCCAAAGCGGAAAGAACAGCGCGCACTCACCGCTGCCTGGGGCTGCAATGCCGATTTCGATCAGGCTGCCGAGTGGCCAGCCGCCACCGGGCAGCAAGGCATCAAGCGTGGGCCAACCGCTGCTGATAACACGACGTCCATCGCCTGCGGTTTGGCGCCCGCGCCAGAGTGCGGGAGTCGCGAGAATGGCCTCAATGGCAGGAACGGGTCGCATGATGAATTCGGATGTCGACAGTTCATGCGGTAAAACCTGCACGCACTACGCCCACCGCCAAACCTTCAATGCGGAACTCACGATCAGCATCCACCTCGATGGGTGAGAATGAGGGGTTTTCCGGCAGCAGGCGAATGCGTGCACCGCGTTGCTGGAAGCGCTTCACGGTGACCTCGTCGTCGATGCGCGCTACGACGATCTGCCCATTCTCGGCTGTGGCCTGGCGATGCACGGCCAGCCAGTCGCCGTGCAGGATGCCGATATCGCGCATGCTTTCGCCGTGTACGCGCAGCAGGTAATCGGCGCGCGGACGAAACAGCGTGGCATCGACCTGAACCTGCCGCTCAACATGCTCGGTCGCGAGCACCGGGTGGCCCGCAGCCACGCGCCCGATCAAAGGCAGCCAAGCCGCGCCCGAACGCAGGGCGGAGTATCCCTGCGCCCGGGTTGGCCCGGTCATTCGAATCCCCCGCGATGCACCCGCCTGCAGCTCAACCATGCCCTTGGCGGCGAGCGCACGCAGATGCTGCTCGGCGGCCGAGCGCGAGGCGAATCCGAAGTGCTCGGCAATATCGCCGCGCGTGGGTGCCGCGCCCTCACGCAGGCGTGCCGCGATGAAATCGAGGATGGCTTGCTGGCGCTCGGTAAGGTCGGTGCTCATACTGCACAAATGTACAGTATTTTTCGACGCCTGGGTAGCTTCAGTGAAGTTCTTTGTGAGAACGGCCTCCGGCCGTGATTGCTCAAGCTTCGAGGGCGTTGAGAATCGCGGCCAGACGCTGCTCCCACAACATGGCTTGCTACACCGGCGGCAACATTACGATCAAGGCGCTGCGCAATCACCGATGCGCTGCAGTGTCATCGATCCGACACGCCCGCCGAAGGCGCCCGCGACATCGCTGTCGTCGAAGCGATAAGTCAGTTGCGATTGCTCGCAGTTAACAAAGCGCCAGGTCGCCTCGCCCACGCGCACGGTGTTGCGACTGCCGCTCCGATCGAAGGCACCGCCGATGGTGCGATAGATCGGCATCGTCACCGAACCGCTAGCCGCGCTGGAAAGATCACCCTGCAGCGTAAACCAATGCTGTGCCTGGGCGTCGTCAGCGGCAGCCTGTGGATCGAAAGTAAACCAGCCGGCGATGATCGTGCCATTGCCAAGCTCCGGACGTATGCTCGCCTCGATGCCCTGGCCGCTGGTCTCGGGCTGGTACCAGGTGCCGCTGTAACGACTGCTGATCCCATTACGTTCGCTGATCGGTGCGGTCACCGGCGTCTGCCCTAGCGTGGCGCAGCTGCCAGAGTGTGGCGTCAGCAGGCGCAGTGGAATCGAGCCCACGCTACCCTGCAACTCGCCCGAGGTGATTCGATAGTCGAGGTTGGCACTGCCGCAGGAATCGAAGCGCAGCGTGGCATCGCCAATGCGCGTGCTGCTGATGCGCGGCCCGCTGTCGAAGTTGCCGCCGCTGGCGAGATAGATGCCGAGATCGGCTTGCGTGCCATCGGTATTGGCCTGTCCCTGCAGCGTGAACCAACGCAAACCGGCACGACTATTGATCCCGGAAAGATCGCTGCTGTGCCAGGTACCAAACCAAGTGCGGCTCTCGGGCAGATAATCAAACAACACGCCCTGCCCGGATGTCTGCGGCTGATACCAGGCGCCTTCGAGCACTTCCTGGTCGGCACGCGCCATGGCGGCGAACGGACTACGTTCGCGACGACTCAGCAACGGCAGAACCGTGGTGCCATGCGCATCGGCCTGCGCGCGCTCTATCGTGCATGGCGACAGCGTGCACGGCAGATCGCTGCGCGCCACTTCGACACCGTCAGAAATTCGGATTCTGCGCGCATTGATATCCAGGGCATCCGTTGTCCACCAGATGCCGTGCAGGCCATCTGCTTCCATGATCAGCTCACTGGAAGTGTTGGTGTTGTTGAAGCGAGTCGGCTCGGTGACGAGATGCTGCCACTCGATGCTGCCATCGATCAGCGACAATCCCAACAAACGGCTTTCGCCCATCTGGAGATAACCAGGATTGCGGTAGGTGGTGATCAGGACGCGATTGCCGACCCGATTCAAATTGGCCTGCTGCGTCACCATGTCGAATGTTCTACGGTATCCCAGGCTGCCATCGGCATTCAGACGTTGCAGCAGCAATGGGCTCTGCGCGCTTTCACCGTAAGCCAGCAACAGTGCTGAACCATCGTCGAGAATCAGCACCGCAGGCTGGCCATCGGGCAAAACCGCAGGCACATGCACACTGCCCAACTGCCAGGTCAGTGCCGGTGTGGTGGCCGGTGTCGCACGTGACTCGCGGCGGATTGAGCTGATCGATGTCGTCGAGCTGCTGTCGAAATGCAGCTCGTAGCCCGCGTTGCTGTACAACCTCGGCGCCAACATCGCAGGCGTGTAAGTCGATGCCGGAAGCACGCCATTGCTGGCATCCAGCACCAGGGCCGGTATCGCGCCACCCAGGCGGCGACGCAGAATGACATGATCATCGCTGCTCAATTCAACCGAATCGTAGGCGGGCAAAGGCAATTCAACGCGCGACTGGAACGCACCTGTTGCCGCGGAATGGCAGTAGAGGTAGTTCGATTCCTGGATGTAGAAGCACACGCGAGTGCCATTGGCAGCGATCTGTGTTGAGTTGAATCGCGGATACGGGGCAGGGAAGCGGACGTGCGCTACCGGCGCCGACCAGACCACATTGCCATCGCGGGCGACCCGACTGATAGTGGCGTTTTCGGGCGATGCATTCATCCCGCTCCTGAGCTGTACCACGTAGCTGTTGCCATCGGCAGCGGTGGTAGCCATGGCGCGAAACATCGGCAATACGTCGCTGCTGAGCGCTGTTCCAATCGAGTTGACCTGACCGGCAGTGTTTACCGTCATGTGCAAGTTCCCGTCCGCGATCAGCACGCTGGAACTCGTCGGGGCAATGGCCAACAGCAATGGGCTCGCATTCGGGGTAAATGCAATCGGGGTGACGCCCGCGGCAGAAATTCTCAGCGGTCTTGGCGCTCCCGTTATCCCGAATTCTACAAACGGAGCGGACATCGCCCAAAATGCGCCGTCAGGTGCTTCCATGAAGCTGCAACGGGCATTGACCGATTGCTGGGATTCGTTGCTGATGTCGTGCGAATACTGATGGACGCCATCCGCAGTTAGAAAATGAAAAGTCGATGTGCCGTTGGAGCTGGGGCTGAAAG
>JANMSL010000247.1:0-3544 GCA_031389245.1 Lysobacterales bacterium
CCAACTCGCGTTCTATGAACGCCAGTAGCGTTGCCTGATCAATCCAGAGCGTAGGTCGGGTCCCGCGGAGCGGGACCCCACATAGGGAAGTCCGGACCGCCGGGAGCGAACCCCCACATAGCGACCACGACGTCGGGTACCGCTGCGCGGGACCCGACCTACGTTGCTACAAACGCCAGATGCGTTGCCTCGCCAATCCTGCCAGCAGCAACAACAGCAAAAACGCTGCGTAGGCAAACAACACAGCCGCCACCTGCGGCCAGATATTTCCAGCAGCATGCCATTGGATTTTCATCGCGAGTAATGCGCCGATCAGTGCCGCGACCACCGCCAACGACAATGCAGTCCAATCAAATACGCGGCGCAGCGTCGGACGCGCAGGCGCGCGCGGCAGATGCCAATAGGCGAAACCAATGACGGCAAACCAGGGCAGGAACAGGATGACTGCGAGATAGCGCATGATCGTCGCCGTCGGGAATGACAGGATTTAGCTGTTTTCGCCACGCGCTTCGATTTGCAAGCTGCGCAGCCCCGCACGTAACTGTTCCAGCATTCCCTCGCTGACCGTTCCGAGCAACTCGCCCTCAGCGAACTTCGCCAGGCTTTCCGTGACGCGCAGCCGCTCCGGCGTCGAAATCTTGAACGCGGCAATGACCAAACCACTGTCCTTGGGTGAGTCGAAGCCGTCGCTCTGCACCAACAACTTGCCTTCAGCGGAGTGGATTTTGAAGTAAAACTTGCCATCCTTGTCGCGATAGTTCTTGATGACAATGGGCTTCACCGAGCCGGGATCTATTGAAATCGCATTGTCGGCCACACTCACCGTTCCCGAGCCTTCCATGCTCAGCGGAATATCCATGCCACCGGTGAGCGACTTCGCTACGCCCCCATCCAGCGAACGCAAACCAACGGCAATACGCAGCTTCTGGATCATCTCGCGCGTGCGCACACGGGCTCGCTCTGCGCCGCGCAACAAGGTCCGCTCAACCTCGGCTGGAGTGGCCAGCAGTTGGTAATACCGCGTACGCGCTGGCGCCAGTTCGGCATCGATCTGATCGAACAAGCGCTGCTTGGCATCCCCCCAGCCGATGCCAGCCGCGAACGCCTGACGCATCGCCGCGATTTCGCTTGCCGAGGCAAACGCCTGATAGAGCGTGAAGATATGCGAGCCATCCGGATCCTTCGGCTCGCCGGGTGCCTGCGAATTGGTGACGATACCCATGATCGCCTTGCGCAGCGCAGCTTCGTCCAACCAGAGTGGAATCGTGTTGTTGTAACTCTTGGACATTTTGCGACCATCCAGCCCCGGCAGTATCGAAGACGATTCCTCGATCAAGGCTTCCGGCAACGTGAAATGCTCGCCATAAAGATGATTGAAACGCTGCGCCAGGTCGCGCGCGATCTCGATGTGCTGAATCTGATCGCGGCCGACCGGCACATCGTGCGCGTTGAAGGCGAGGATGTCGGCGGCCATCAGCACTGGATAGTTGAACAGTCCCATGCTGATGCCAGCATCGGGATCACTGCCCTCGGCAATATTGGCGTCCACCGATGCCTTGTACGCATGCGAACGATTGAGCAAACCCTTACCCGCGACACAGGTCAGCAACCAGGTCAGCTCGGGGATCTCGGCGATGTCGGATTGTCGATAGAAGAACGTGCGCTCCGGATCGAGGCCGAGCGCGAGCCAGGAGGCAGCAATTTCCAGGGTGGAACTCTGGATGCGCTGAGGATCCTGGCATTTGACCAACGCATGGTAATCGGCAAGGAAATAGAACGACTCGACATCATCGCGACGGCTCGCTGCGATCGCCGGTCGGATAGCACCGACATAGTTGCCCAGGTGCGGCGAGCCGGTGGTGGTGATGCCGGTGAGTACGCGACGTTTCATGAACACTCTCGATAGGAATCAGATGCCACTGAACAGAAAATCCAATGCCTGGGTGATGACAGCGCGTTCGGCACCCAGATTGGTGATGTGTTTGCTAAGCGTCTTGGTGACAACGGAACCGATCTGCTGGGTCAACATATAGACGGTGTCGCCTTCGACGCTGAGGCCGGGATTCAGTCGTTGCGCCAGCGCTCCGGCAAGCATGCCTCGACGCAGCAGGGGAACCACAACGACCGTGGGTAGCGCGTCGAGCAATTCCGACTGCAACACCAGCAAGTACGGAAAAATCCTGGCGCTACGTGACTCGGGATTTCGAAATACATCGAAACGCCGGATCACCATTCGCGCGTACCTTCATTCCAGATGCCATGCTTCTCGACAAATCGGGCGTAGGCCTCGATCGCCTCACGATTGTCGCGTCGCCACTGTTCGGCGCGATGCTGACCAACCACCGCGGACAAGTGCTTTTCAAACTCGGCCGACAGATTGATATCGAGTTCTTTCGCCTCGCGTAGCAGGTCAGCGTTGATGCTCAGATTGGTGGCGCGCTTGGGCACAGCGTTCACAGCGGTTTCCCCGCAGCTTGGATGCGCATATGTTATGCGCATGGCACATACGTCGCAAGCTCTGCTTGGCAACACGGGCTGAATAGAATGGGTCGCCACGGCGATCCATTCAACCCCGATTCCGGCGCCCTGGCGTTATCTGTAGTCGCCAGGCAGCAGTGAAGCTGGCACCTACCCACCAGGAGTCCACAATGAAACGCTTGATCGGTCTAATCGTCGCAGTCACCACCGCTCTGGGCGGCACCAGCGCCCTGGCCTATCACGGCAACTCGGTCGGCTCCAATCTGGTCGACATCGAAGTGATCGATCGCGACACCGGCAGACCGATGCCGCTCTATGCTCGTCGCGGCCAGTCCTACATCGCCGGCGAGCCGGGACATCGCTACAGCATCAATCTACGCAATCGCAGCGACGAGCGCGTGCTGGCAGTATTGAGCGTTGATGGCGTGAACGCAGTGACCGGGCAATCGGCCAACCCGCAGCAATCGGGATATGTGTTGGCACCGTACCAGTCGACTGAGGTCAACGGCTGGCGCAAGAGCCACAACCAGGTCGCTCAATTTGTCTTTACCGCACCTTGGGACAGCTACGCCGCGCGCACCGGACGGCCGCAGAATGTAGGCGTGATTGGCGTCGCCGTGTTCCGCGAAGCGCAGCCGATCTGGTACCCGAACGAGGCCGAAATCAGCCGCCGCGATGCGCCGCGTTACGAAACGCGCAAATCTTCGCCGCAAAACTCCTCGCAGCAAGCCCCAAGCGCAAGCGCCGGTGGCGCGGCAAGGGAAGCCGATGGCGGCGCGCTGGCCAAACGCAGCGGGCAAGATCAACACAGCGAATTGGGAACCGCACACGGTCAACGCGAGTGGTCGCAGGTGCGCACGACGGAATTTCGTCGCGCCTCAACGCAGCCCGATGCCATCGTCGAACTGCAGTACGACACCTTTGAACATCTGGTCGAACGCGGGGTGATCCCGCGCCGCAGCCGCATCTACGAACGCGAACCGCGTGCCTTTGCCGGGCACTTTGTTCCAGACCCGTGAGGCTTTCTTGCAGCGCTTCGCTGCAAGAAAGTCGACCTGCATCCCCT
>JANMSL010000255.1:0-2444 GCA_031389245.1 Lysobacterales bacterium
GACTACATCGTCACCCACTACAAAACCAATTCACGCCAGGATACCGAATACTGGCGTGCATGCTCTGCCAACGGCCAACTCTCGGATGCGCTGAAGGAACTGTATCAATTGTGGCTGTCCGGAAAGGGCATCGCCAGGGAAGTCGGCCGGCAATCCATCGGCAGGGGTTACCCGGTCTTTTCCTGGTATTGCCTGATGGCCGGTACCGGCTGCTTTCCGCCTCAATTGCGCCAGGCGACGCGCAGCGAGCGCCATTACAGCCTGGATGAGATCGACAATTTCATCATCCGCAGCGCGCAGAATTTCCGCAGTCATCGCGAGATGCTTACTGCGATCCCGCTCAAGCCCGTGGAAAATTCTTTGCAGATCTATTTCTGGTAGCGCAGGCGTGGGACGCCGAGCGAGCGCCGCATGCCAATGCGGTGAGCGACGCAGGGGCAATCCTGGGAGTTGATGGTTGCGGCACTGATGCCGCATTCAAACCCAGGAGACAAACATGAGACATCAGATCGTATTTGCGGCAATGCTCGCCGCGTCTGCTGTTGCTTCGGCCCAAACTGCCGAGACCGCAGTACGCCAGAATCACCTGAAAGGCATGACCCAGGTCGCGGACGGCCTGTATGTCAGGAAGTCACCCGACCGCGAATCTTATTTTGCAACAAGCGCTGCTGGCCGCGCAGCGATCGCTGAGAAGATGCGCAAGGTCAATGCGGAGTTCTCCAGGCACTACGCCAAGGACGGCATTTCTCTGCAGGAGCAGGACCTGTTGACGCGTTCGGAGCAGACTCAGCAGCGTCTGCGTCAGGCGACTTCACTGTCCAAAGCCAGGGAAACCGGCGGCTGCGGCAATGGGGCTTTCCTGGTCGCCACCGCCGATGCCTCGGACGGTCACTCGGCCGGCGCCTCCGCTGTCAACGCAGTGGATTTCGGACCCGCAACACCCACCACCAACGTTGCCTGGGCACGCGCTGGCTGGTACCAGGACTATTCCGTAGAAATCGGCACGACTCAGGCGAACGCCAGCGTCTACAACTATGCGTCCTGTCTGTCCGAGGCAACCGGTGAGGTTTTCTGTCCGAGTGGGTACCCCGGTGGAACCGGAACCGCCTATGCAATCAGCGTCGATCCTTACAGCAACTGCCAGATCCCGTAAAACGATGTCGGCGACGGGCCGGTTCGGTCCGTCGTCATCGCTGGGCAGCGAAATTCTGGCAGCGATGGTGTTCAAGCGTCCGCGCGCAGCGCGGACCCACAGGGTTCACACAGTGGGTCCGGCGCTTGTCCGCTCCTGCTGTCCGCTCGGTGGGCCAAGTTACGAATAATTCGACAAGGCAGCCCAATCGGCATGCCGTCGGAGAACGCCATGGCGCACTTTCGCAACCCGCGTAGCAACATTCACCTGCTGCTCGCGATCATCGCAACGCAACTCGCGGCCGGACCGCTGCAGGCGGCAAGTTTTGTCTGGCCCGATACCGTCGCGCCCTGCAACGGTACCCTGCAGGCCTGCATTGATGCAGTGGCCGCGCCATCGGTCGTGTATATCGCCGTGGACAATGTCGTCAATACTGGCCCAGCCGGCCAGGACATTCAGCTGGAGCGCTCAGTGTCGCTGGTTGCGGCCAACGGCTTCAATCCTGTGTTTCCGGTTGGAATCGGTATTGTGTCAACACCGACGATTGCAGTGGATGTTGCCATCTCTGGCATTACCTTGCGTGATGCCGAATTCACCTTGTTGCCCAGTGCCGGTGGTTCGTTCTACGTCGAGCATATGCAGCTGATCGACAACATCGGCGGCAACGGCATTGACTTCCAAGCGCTGGGTACTGCCCCTGTGTACTTGCGTGTGCACGACAACGAATACCTGCGTCGGGGCGGCGCCGGCAATTTCCTGATCGCGCGCTCGAGCACGGCGACGATCAGCGGCGAAGTAAGCTTCAATCGCGTCAGCATTCCTGATAGCGGTTCAAGCGCGTACGGCATCGTGATCTCTGCGGGCGGATCCGGCAGCTTTGATTTTACCGTCGCCAATAACGAAGTGCGCAGCGGTTTCGCGTACGGTGGCATTTGCGCGCTATCAAACGCGCCGACCGGCACGCCAGCAGCGTCGAGCATTCGTATCCATGGCAACGTGTTGGTGCCGCTGCGGCTTGGCTCCGGCTCGGCCATCTGCATTTTTGGCGGTGAAGGCGCGATCGATGCAAGCATTTCGCACAACACCATTGTCGGGTTCGGCGGCGCGATCTCATTGATCCCACGTCCGTTTACTCCGCCAATATCCACACAGCCGATCAGCGGATATGTGATCGGCAATCTGCTGGCGCATAACAACACCGCCCTGCGTCGCGATGACATTGCCGCAATTCCCGGCGACGAAGTGACCAACAGCCAGAATCTTTTCTTCGATAACAACACCAATTTTAGCGGCACCTCGCCGGCCATCGCAG
>JANMSL010000257.1:0-2646 GCA_031389245.1 Lysobacterales bacterium
CGGCCACCGCCGGCGCTTTCCTGCCGCGACATCGTTCGCGGTCGCCGCGCATCGCACCCCAGACTTTCTCGCTCAATCTCCAGACACCCCGGTATTCTGGCTGATACGCGTCTGTGGTTGGAAACAACTGAGGATTGCGGAATGCAACCGTAGGGATTCCGAGCATCGACTCCGGTGGGGCTGGCGAATTGCAAAAAATGGTATTACACTGGCATTGCAGTGGTACTTACCTATGACGATCGATGCCTGATCATCGTGGGCCGCTGCGGAACCGGCACTTCTGGACTTTTCCTTTGAATGCGTCAAAAAGTGCGCAGTCGAAACTGCCCAGGAGCACGGTCGGCAACATGCTGGCGCTGCATTGACCGACACCTGTGAGGGTGCGACTCAACTCTGCGTTCGGCGGCAAGGCCGGCGCAAACGCGTCAATAAAAATGCGCATGGCGTGGCAAACGTCGTCGTGCGTCGGACGATCGGCGCACGGAAACCTCTTGGACTCGGATGCAGGAGATCAATGCGGTGAGGGCACTGGAGGCGTACTGGTGAAGGTCGCGACGCGCAGCGGAAATCGCAGTCGGTAATTCGCGCAAACGATGTCCCGTAGCAAGTGCGAGCGTGGAGCAAGTGCGAGCCGCCGAAGACTTCGGCAAAAACAAACAGGGGAAAGTGTGGGTTTGTAGAAGGGCCTGTTCTTATCGCTTGTCTTGCTGCCGCGGCAGTGGGTTCGACTCCAGTGAATCAGCGAACTCAACACCGACGGTCTTGCCATTCGTATTTTCTTTGGGAGTCCTCGCATGCACTCAGTTCGTTTCCTCGCCCCAATCCGGGCGGCCATTGCACTTCTGTTTCTCGCCAGCATCTGGCTCTCGGCGACGCCAGCCCAGGCGGCTAGCTGCGCCGGCGTCAGCGCCTGGAATGCCAGCACCATTTATAACCCGGGCAACCGGATGACCTATCAGGGGCGACTCTACGAAGCACTGGTGCCGATCTGGAACGCGCCTCCCAACTACTGCCCAAGTTGCGGCTGGTATAGCGATCTGGGTGTTTGCGACGGCGGCTCAAACGTTCCGCCAACCGTCAGTCTCACTGCGCCAAACAATGGACAATCCTTTGCCGCAGGCAGCAACATTACCGTCAGTGCGAACGCGCAGGACAGCGATGGCAGCGTTGCCAGCGTTCAGTTTTTCCGCGGCACCACGTCACTTGGCGTCGATTCCAGCGCGCCCTACAGTGTGATGTGGAACGGCGCGACGGCAGGCAGCTATGCGCTGACCGCCAGGGCGACCGACAACGGCAGTGCCTCGACCACATCGGCCACGGTCAACATCACCGTCACCGGCGGCGGCACTGATACCACGCCACCGAGTCTACCTGCGGGACTGAACTCGCCATCGCAGACCAGTTCCAGCATTTCACTCAGCTGGAATGCATCCAGCGACAACGCGGGCGGCAGCGGCGTTGCCGGCTACGACGTGTACCGCGACGGCGCACTGGTGGGTTCGCCAACGGGTACCAGCTTTACCAATAGCGGACTCACCGCCGCGACCAACTACGCCTATCGGGTACGTGCCCGCGACAATGCAGGCAACGCCTCCGCACAGAGCGCTGCGATCACCGCACGAACGCGCGACAGCGATCCGCCGACGGGCAAGCGCGTGATCGGCTACTTTGCCCAGTGGGGTATCTACGCACGCAACTATCGAGTGCGCAACATCGAAACCAGCGGCTCGGCGGCGAAACTCACACATATCAACTACGCATTTGGCAATGTGCGCAACAACCGTTGCGAGGTCGGGGTGACGCAACCGGCCGATCCCAACACCGGCGCCGGCGGCGATGCATTCGCCGACTACAGCAAGGCTTTCAATGCCGCCGAATCCGTGGATGGCGTAGCGGATACCTGGAACCAACCGCTGCGCGGCAGCTGGAACCAACTGCGCAAACTCAAAGCGCAACACCCGGGGCTCAAGGTGTTGATCTCGCTGGGAGGCTGGACCTGGTCGCGTGGCTTCTCCAGCGCGGCGCGTCCAGAGAATCGGGTGGCCTTCGTCGCCTCGTGCATCGATGCTTATATTCGCGGCAATCTTCCCGTTACCGACGGTGCCGGCGGTGCCGGTGCGGCCGCGGGCGTGTTCGATGGCATCGATATCGACTGGGAATACCCCGTGGCCTGCGGCATCGCCTGCGGTCAGCCGGAAGACAACGCCAACTTCACCGCGCTGATGGCCGAGTTCCGTAGCCAGCTCAATGCGGTGCGGCCCGGCCTGTTGTTGACAGTCGCCGTCGGCGCAGGCATCGACAAGATTCGCGTCACCAACCCGGGCGCGTATCACCCCTACCTCGACTACATCAATGTGATGACTTACGACTTCCACGGTGGCTGGGAGCCGCGCACGCACTTCCATTCCGCACTGTTCGGATCAAGCGACGATCCGTCAACTGGAGATCAGCGCTTCTACAACAGCGACAATGCGATCCAGGCGTTCCTCGATCGCGGTGTGCCTGCAGCGAAGCTCAATCTGGGCATCGGTTTCTATGGCCGTGGCTGGACTGGTGTACCCAACATCAACAACGGGCTCTACCAAAGTGGCAGCGCGGCACCAGGCACCTATGAAGCCGGGATCGAGGACTACAAAGTGCTGAAAA
>JANMSL010000276.1:0-8337 GCA_031389245.1 Lysobacterales bacterium
AACTGCATGAGTTCGTTATTCTGCAAAACCTCACGCGGCGTGCCGTTGTACTGGCCGAGCACTGCCATGAACGCATCGTCCGACAACAGGTGCAACTGTCGCGATGGACTGCGAAATTGCGGTGCCTGGCAGCCGGACAGAAACAAGTGACGCGGCAGATTGAGTCCGTGCAGCTGCAGATAGCGGGTCAGTTCGAATGCAACCAGCGCACCAACGCTGTGCCCAAAAAATGCAAAGGGCAATTCGTCGCGCTGCGCCAGCGCGGGCGCCAACGCCCGGAGCAAGGTCGACATCGAAGCGATCGGTGTCTCCGCGATGCGCGCACCACGTCCTGGCAGCTGCACCGCCGCGACCTCGATGGAACTGTCCAGCGATTCCTGCCAGTGGAAGAAATTGAATGCATTGCCGCCAGCGTAGGAAAAGCAGAACAGTCGCAGCTGGCGGCCAGGCGCAGGCGTACGGACCAGCCACGGTGTGGATTGCAGTGTGGTGACGTTCACGCAAGCGCCTCCAACAATGGTTTGGCGATCGCCCGGAAGCTCGTGCTCGTCACTGGGGCCAAGTCTTCTTCGTTGAGGAAGGTCGCGATCGCACCGGCGATACGCCGGACGTGGGGCTCGGCCAACATGGCGTAGTGGTCGGCACCGACCCAGTGCGTAGCACCTGCTCTGGGCTCGGCAACGACCGCGGTTTGGCCGTAGTCGGAAGGGCCAATAGTCTCTTCGTCCACCGGCTCTCCGGACCAAAAGACTTGCAGCGGCGCCGCCACCGGAACCGGCTGGAATCGGGACAGCAGCCGCAGATGGTGACGGGTAATAGGTACCTGTTGCTGCAGATGCTCGAACGTCTCGCGACTGAAATCTGCCCATCCCCAGGACTGCACATATGCACGCACACGCACGAAGTCCATCTCGAGAAGATCGCTGATCGAGTGCTGCTCCAGACCCGCAGGTACCTGCGATCCTTTTCCGGCCACCAGTCCGCGGCTGTGCATTTCGCTACGTACCGCCTCCAACATGAGCATGTCGTCACTCATGTCGGCAACCGCTGTCATCAGATACGAATCGACCAGGCCGAGGTATTCGACCTCGAAGCCGCGGTCGATCAAATGCCTGGCAATGGCCGCCGCGACGAGACCGCCGGACGACCAGCCCAGCAGTCGATACGGTCCAACGGGCTGCGTGGTTCGCATCGCGGCGGCATACGCCGCAGCCATCGCCTCGACCGAATCGAGTTGCAACGACATGCCAATGACCTCGGGGGATTGCACCCCATACACCGGATAGCGACCGGCGGATTGTCTGGCCAGCGACTGGTAGAACGAAACCTGCCCACCAATCGGATGGATGCAGAACAGGGGTCTGCCCTGACCTGTGCTCTGCAACGGCACGATCAGTGACTTGTGCTGTGGCCCGAATTCCGCCATTGCCGCCAGGGCAGCAACGGTCGGCGAAGAAAATACCGCGGCAAGCGGCAGCGCTACGCCCAGACGCACCTTGACTTCGTGGATGAGCTTGATCGCCAGCAGCGAGTGTCCACCCAACTCAAAGAAATGGTCGTTGCGGCCGACTTGTTGCAGACCGAGCAATCCCTGCCAAATGTCTACGATGGCAGTCTCTATGGGACCAGCTGGCACCTCGTAGTGGCGGCTGACCACGGCCGACTGGTCCGGAGCCGGCAATGCGTTGCGATCGAGCTTGCCATTGGGTGTCAGCGGCAGCGCCGCGAGGCACACGAAGGCGCTCGGCAGCATGTGTTCGGCCAACACGAGCAGAAGCGCACTGCGCAAGTGGGCAGTCGAAAGCTCGATACCGTCATGCGCCACCACGTAGGCCACCAGACGCTTGTCGCTCTCGCCGTCGGTGCGCGCGATCACCACCGCCTCGCGCACCCCGGCGCAGTTCGACAGCTTGGCTTCAATCTCACCCAGCTCAATGCGAAACCCGCGGACCTTCAGCTGGAAGTCATTGCGGCCCAGGTATTCGATCGTGCCATCGCCCAGCCAGCGACCCAGATCACCGGTCTTGTACATGCGCGCGTTGGCCGCCTTGGAAAACGGGTCAGCAACGAAACGCTGCGCCGTAAGCTCAGGACGATCGAGATAACCGCGCGCTACCTGCGCACCGCCAATATGTATCTCCCCGGCCACGCCCAGCGGCGCTGGCTGAAGGTACTCGTCGAGTACATAGATTCGCGTATTCGCGACCGGCCGCCCGATGCAGACCTCACGCGCCGGCAATGCTGCCGTGGCATCGAGTGCGATTGACGTGGCGTAGACAGTCGCCTCGGTCGGGCCGTAGGTGTTTAGTACTTCGCAAGCCCGGGTGATGGGATTCGCCATCCACGTTGCGAGATAACGTTGCTCGAGTTTCTCACCGCCGACAATCACCAAGCGCAGGGTGTCGCCAGGCAGACTGCGGCCCGCCGCAACCTGCTGCGACCACTGATGCCAGAACGCGGTGGGCAGGTCGACGATGTCGATCCGCTGTTCTTGCAGAAAGGCAACGAATGACGCGTCGGCGGCGATCAGATTGTCAGGACGCAGGACCACGGTGGCGCCTACCGACAAGGCCGGAAAGATTTCTTCCACGGATGCGTCGAATGAATACGAGGCGAACTGCAGCAACCGATCGCCCGCTTTCAATCGGCAGTTGGCCACGTGCACGTGCATCAGGTTGATGACACTGTGATGTTCAACCATCACGCCTTTGGGCTGCCCAGTCGAACCAGACGTATAGATCACATAAGCCAAGTGTCCGGTCGTCAGGCCCAAAGCCTGCGCGTCGGGATTGATTCCGGGCAACTGCGAAAGGCTTTCGTCGTCCAGTACCACGATCGGCTTCCCGACCGTTGCCAGAAACGGCAGCCCGAAGCGCAACCCCGACTGCGTGAGCACCGCCACCGGTGCGCTGTCTTCCAACATGTAGCTCAAACGATCGACTGGATAGGCCGGGTCCAGCGGCACGTAGGCACCACCCGCCTTGAGGATGCCGAGCAGGCCGATCACCATTTCCAGACTGCGCCCAACGCAGAGGCCAACGCGATCATCGGGTCGCACGCCCAGGCCGATCAGATGATGGGCGACCTGATTGGCGCGGCGATTCAATTCGGCATAGCTGAGCGTGCGCTCTTCGAAAATCAGCGCGGCCGCAGCGGGATCGCGATCCGCCTGCTGCTCGAACAGAACATGGATCAACTGCTCTTGCGGCAGCGACGCGAGCGTGCTGTTGAAGCCGTCCAGCAACTGCGCCCGTTCCAGTGCCGGCAACAGCGTAAGATGCCCGACCAGTTGCGTGTCGTCGGCTACCAGGCCTTGCAGCAAGGTCAGCAGATATCCGGCAAAGCGCTCAACGGTGCGGCGTTCAAACAGATCCGAGGCAAAGACGAAATTGCCCTCCAGCGTCTCGCCAGTATCGACAACACCCAGCTCCAGATCGAAGTGCGCAGTGTGGCGCGCAGTAACCACTGGCTGCAGCTCCAGGCCGGGCAGCCTCAGCGCGCCTTCGCTGGGGGTATTGTCAAGCGCCAGCATGGTCTGGAACAGTGGGCTGTAACTCAGGTTGCGCTGGGGCTGCAAAGCCTCGACAACCTGCTCGAACGGCACATCCTGATGCGCATAGGCGCCCACCGTTATCGCTTTTATTTTGGACAGCAGCTCGGCCACGGTCGGGTTGCCTGCGACATCGACGCGCAGCGCCAAGGTGTTGACGAAGAAGCCGAGCAGTGGTTCGATCTCCGCACGGCCACGATTGGCTACCGGGGTGCCGACGACGACATCGCTTTGTCCGCTGAGGCGCGAAAGCAGAATGGACCAGCCAGCCAACAAGCTCATGAACAAGGTGATTCCGTGGCGTTGCGACATCTTGCGCAGCGCCGCCGTCAGCTCGGGTGACAGGCAGAACTTCACGCGATCTCCGGCATGGCTTTGCATCGGCCGACGCGGATGATCGGTCGGCAGTTCCAACAAAGCTGGCGCGCCGCCGAGATGACTACGCCAGAAATCGAGCTGCGCCCGCAGCACATCACCGTGCAGCCACTGCCGCTGCCAAGCAGCATAATCGGCGTACTGGATGGCCAGCGCAGGCAGCGGATCGGGCTGTCCCTGAGTGAATGCCGTGTACAGCGCGCCAACCTCCTTGACCAGCAGGCCCAGCGACCAGCCGTCGCTGATGATGTGGTGCTGGGTAATCAGCAGCACGTGTTCGAGTTCATCCAGACGCAGCACGCGACCGCGGATCAGCGGGCCAGCGGCAAGATCAAAGGGCGCACGCGCCTCGGTGGCAGCGAGTGTGGCCACAGTCGTTTCCTTCGCGTCGGCATCCAGGGCGCGCAAGTCGTGCTCGACCAAAGTAAAGCCGCAGGCCTGCGGCGCGATCACCTGAATCGGTGCGCCGTCGTTTCCGACAAAACGGGTGCGCAGGTTTTCGTGCCGCGCGACGACGCGATCCAATGTTGCCCGCAAGGCCGCGCGATCCAGCACGCCGATCAGCCGCAATGCCGCCGGCATGTGGTATGCCGCACCCGCTGAGTGGTCGAGTTGGTCCAGGAACCACAGCCTCTGCTGCGACCAGGATGCGGGCAGGGCTTTGCTGCGATCCGCCACAGGGATCGCCGTGTGTTCAACGCGATCCGCAAGGGCCAGGGCGCGTGCCATGGCTTGCAGCGTGGGCTGCGCGAACACTTCGCGCAGCGACAGCTCCGCACCCAACGCCTGACGCAGGCGTGTTACCAGTTGCACCGCCAGCAGTGAGTGCCCACCCATCTCGAAGAAATTATCGTTGCGCCCGGCCCGCTCCAGCCCGAGCAGCTGCTGCCAGACCTGCGCCACGGCGAGCTCCACCTCGCCCATCGGTGCCTCGTACTCACGGCTTGCCAAAGCGCTCTGGTCAGGCGCAGGCAACGCCTTGCGATCCAGCTTGCCGTTCGGTGTCAACGGCCATGCCGATACGCACACGAAGGCGCTCGGAATCATGTACTCAGCGAGGCCTAGCGACAAGGCAGCGCGCAGCTCGGACGCAGATACCTCCGCCCCGTCCCGTGGCAGCACATATGCGACCAGCCGTTTGCCGCCAGCATTGTCGTCGCCCGCCATCACCACCGCTTCGCGCACTCCGTCGCACGCTGAAAGCTTCGCCTCGATCTCACCCAGCTCGACGCGAAACCCGCGGATCTTGATCTGGAAATCGTTGCGTCCCAGGTACTCGATGCTCCCATCGCTGAGCCAGCGACCCAAATCTCCAGTCCGGTACATCCTCGCAGTAGTCACATCCGAGAACGGATCGGGCAGGAAGCGCTCTGCCGTCAAATCATCACGATGCAGGTAACCGCGCGCCACGCCCGCGCCGCCGATATATAACTCTCCAATCACACCCATTGGCACCGGTTGCAAGCGGGCATCAAGAATGAATATCTGGCTATTCCAGATCGGCTGGCCAATCGGCGGAGTCACCGGCCAATGGGCGGAGTCACCCGACAGCGTGTGCGCAGTGACGACATGGGTTTCAGTGGGACCGTAGTGGTTGTGCAGGCGCCTTTGCGGCAGGCGCGCGAAGAAACTCCGTATCGCCGCAGTCACGAACAGCTGTTCGCCGGCAGTGACCACATGCTTCAGTGACGGCAACAGCTCACCCTCACGTTCCGCCGCGGCCACCAGTCCCTGGAACGCAACGAACGGAAGGAAAATTCTTTCCACGGCTGCGGTCTTGATGAACTCGACCAGCTCAAACGGATCCTGGCGAGTCTCCTCGCGCACGAGCATCAGGCAGCCACCGGAACTCAGCGTGTAAAAGATTTCCTGAAACGCGACATCGAAGCCGAGCGCGGAGAACTGCAGCACTCTTTCACCACGGGCGCTGTCCGCTGCCGCGCATTGCCAGTGGATCAGGTTGAGCAGGGGCGCATGTGGCATGGCCACGCCCTTGGGCTGACCAGTGGACCCGGAGGTATAGATGACATAGGCCAGGTGTTCCGGCCTCAGGCCAACGACCATTGGATCGTGGTCGGGCTCGGACGCCAGCGCTCCATTGTCCAGCACCAACACTGGCAGCGTAGTTTTCAGCAACCCGCTGTCGCTCAAACTCGCCTGCGTCAACAACGCTGCCGGTGCGCTGTTTTCCAGCATGTAGGCAAGGCGATCGGCGGGATAGGCAGGATCCAGCGGCACATACGCTGCGCCGGCCTTGAGAATACCAAGCACGCCGATCAGCAGATCCAGACCGCGTTCAACGCAGATCGCCACGCGTTGATCGGGCCTTGCGCCGAGCGCGATCAGGCGATGTGCAAGCTGGTTGGCGCGTCGGTTGAGTTCGGCATAGCTCAGAACTTGCGCTTCGAACACCGCGGCGATCGCGTCCGGTTGGCGCCGCACCTGATCCTCAAATAGTGATTGGATCGGGCGATCGAAGTGCTGCGCGGTGCGCGTCGCGTTGAATCCGGTCAGTACTTGAGCGCGCTCCGGCGCCGACAACAGAGCCAGTCGACCAATTTGCTGCGTCTCGTCGGTGGCCATTCCTTGCAGCAACGCGACGAAGTATCCGACCAGACGTACGACCGTGCTGTGGTCAAACAGATCGCTGGCGTAACCGACGTTTCCCTCCAGCACATCTCCGCTCTCCCTGAGCGCAAGCTCCAGGTCGAAATGCGCGGTGTGGCGCGCAGTCCCCACGTTCGACAGGCGCAACCCGGGGAGCGCCAACTCGCCACCACCCGGCGTATTGTTGAATGCCAGCATAGTCTGGAATATCGGGCTGTAGCTCAGCGTTCGCGCCGGCTGTAAAGCCTCCACCACTTGCTCGAACGGCAGGTCCTGGTGCGCATACGCGTCCAGCGTCGTCGCCTTGATGCGCGCCAGCATCTCGCTCACCGTCATGTCGGCATCGACATCGACGCGCAACGCCAGCGTGTTGACGAAGAAACCGATCAGCGGTTCGATCTCGGCTCGGCCACGATTCGCCACCGGGCTGCCCACCACCACGGTGCTCTGGCCGCTCAAGCGCGAGAGCAGCGCCGACCAGCCGGCCAACAGCGTCATGAACAGCGTGGTGCCGTGGCGCTGCGACAAGGCCCGCAGTGCAGTGGCCAACTCGACCGGAAAACGCATATCCACGCGATCGCCGGCGTAGCTTTGCGTTGCTGGACGTGCCCGGTCGGTCGGCAACTCGAGCAGCGCCGGCGCGCCGTTCAAATGTCCACGCCAGAAATCGATCTGGCGTTGCAGTGCCTCTCCCTGCATCCATTGTCGTTGCCACACCGCAAAGTCTGCATACTGGATCGCCAACTCAGGCAATGGATCGGGCTTGCCCTGAGAAAAAGCCGTGTACAGCGCGGTCACTTCGCGCACCAGCACGCCGATCGACCAACCGTCGGAAATGATGTGGTGTTTGGTCACCAACAGCACATGTTCGTTTTCAGCCAAACACAGCAGACGACCACGAATCAGCGGCCCCCTCGACAAATCAAACGGCGCCCTCGCCTCACGTACGCTCCACTCGGACACAGCCAAGTCCTGTGCCGCGACATCCAGGTTGCGCAGATCATGCTCGACCAAATGAAACCCGGTGTGCGATGCCGCGATCACTTGGGTTGCCGCTCCATCGGCACCGCGCACAAAGGTCGTGCGCAGGTTTTCATGCCGCGCCACAATCCTGTCCAGCGTGGCCTGCAACGCCGCGCGGTTGAGCGTTCCACTCAGACGCAACGCGACCGGCATGTGGTACGCCGCTCCGGCCGCGTGATCGAGGCAATCCAGAAACCATAGCCGCTGTTGTGCCCAAGACAAGGGCAGTGGCACGCTGCGGTCAGCCCGCGCAATGAGCTCGCGGCCGCCATCGGCGACATGAACATCAATCCGTCGTTTCAATCGAGTGCGCAGGATCGCCTGCTTGAGTTCTTCAAGGCTCAGGTTTTTCTGGATCATTGCGAAGACTCCTGTTCCAGGATTTTTTGCAGCTCGTCTTCGGACATGGCGTCCAGTTCACCGTGCATGTTCGCCAACTCGTCGCCCAGGAAAATACTCAACTGCAAGGCACTGACCGCGTCTGCCAGATCGGAAAGCGTGGGCTTCTCAAACAGGTCACGCAGCGGAACGTCGACGTGGAACTGGTCGCGCACACGGATCACCAGTTGCATCACCAGCAACGAGTGCCCACCGAGTTCGAAGAAGTGGTCGTTGCGGCCAACCCGCTCCAGCCCCAGCAACTCCTGCCAGATCTGTGCGATCGCCTGCTCCACTTCGCCCACCGGTGCTGCGTAAGCGCGGCTTGCCACCGATGATTGATCCGGCGATGGCAACGCCTTGCGGTCGAGCTTGCCGTTGGGGTTCAGCGGCAACGCGCCCAA
>JANMSL010000295.1:0-20450 GCA_031389245.1 Lysobacterales bacterium
GCGTCGCCGCTTTCCGGGCGTGCTGAAGCACGCTTCGACAGCGTCAGTGAAGGCAATAGCGATATGCTGCGTATTGACGGCGGTAGCGATCAACTCGCCTTGCATGCCGATGCGGTGTATCGCAATCAGAAGGATTATGAGACGCCTGACGGCGTCCAGCCCAATTCCTTTATTGACACCAAGGCAGGTGCGCTTGGTGGTTCGCTCATACAAGATTGGGGATTTTTGGGCGCGTCGATTTCACGCTATGAAAATGCCTATGGCAATCCTGGCGAGCCAGGTGATGCGGCTGCGGGTGAGCCGTTGGTATTTCTGGATATGCGACAGAATCGCTACGAATCGAAGCTCGCGATATCCGATCCGTTCGCGGGCGTCAGCCAACTGCGTGCGAGCCTGGCGCGCACCGATTACCAACACACTGAGTTTGAAGGTGAAGAAGTCGGGACAAGATTTGAAAAGAAGGCAACCGAGGGCCGCGTCGAACTTGTCCATGCAGCGCATGGCCGATGGACCGGCGCATGGGGCCTGCAAGGGCTCGATAGCGTGTTCGAGGCGGTCGGCGCAGAAGCCTTTGTGCCGCGAACCAAAACCCAGGGGATCGGTGGATTCGTCATTGAGCGTGCGCAGTGGGACTCATTTCAATTCGATCTTGGTGCACGCATCGATTCCGTTCGTGCTGATCCGCAGGCCACACTGTCCCCCGATGTCCGAAAACGCAGCTTTACGCCGCTCAGCCTATCAGTAGGTGCCATCTGGAAGGCGGCCGCGCAATGGGACCTTGTCGCCAACCTGGATCATGCTGAACGTGCCCCGGCGGAGGAAGAACTTTTCGCCAATGGCCCGCATGCGGCAACGACCTCGTTCGAGATCGGCAATCCGAACCTGACTGAAGAAGCTGCAAACCAAATCGAGATCGGCGTGCATTTTCATGGCGACGGTATCCAGGTGAAAGCGCAGACCTATTACAACCGGTTCTCCGATTTCATTTACCTGGTGAATACCGGCGAGGTCGATGTGGACGACGATCTACCCATTCGCCAATGGAGCCAGCAAGACGCACAATTTCGAGGAGTTGAAGCCGAGGCAACCTGGGCTTTGGCCGATAACGCCAGTGGATCGTGGGAGCTGCGTGCACTCGGCGATACGGTACGTGCCACCTTCGCCAATGGCGGTGGCAACGTGCCGCGGATAGCGCCACAGCGTGTGGGTCTCGCTCTGAGATGGCACAACGAACGCTGGCGCGCTTCGCTCGGCGGCATGCGCTACAACGCACAAAAAGATGTCGCTGAAAATGAATCGGCGACGGATGGCTATACGCTGGTTGATGCCCATTTGTCGTACCACGTCGACGTCGCGGACATTGGTTGGGAGTTCTTTGCCGATGGCAGCAATCTGACCAATCAGAACGCCAGGGTGCATACGTCGTTTCTGAAGGACGTGGTGCAACTGCCTGGACGAGGTGTGACTGCTGGCCTTCGTGTGTTCTTCTAGGCGCCAGGACGCTGTAGCCGTTGCGCAGCCCGGCGAACGCGCGTAACTGACTTTCAGCAGCCCTCAGCGACAACTGGGGGCTGATTGATCCAGGTTCGAAGAACCGGGCTTTTTCAACATGTCGGGTGCCATCTCGTTCTCGCGGGCGAGGAGATCGAGTGGACTTGCTCGTCGGGCGCAAGAATTGAGCGCGCGAATACATTTCGATCTCGTTGCCGTAGCAGTCGTCAGCGCAGGCGGTCGATCCTGCATTTTCGTCGAATACGTCTCGATGCATCACCCTTGACCTTCAGTGTCGATGACGGTGATGCATATCCGGGTAGTGCGGATGCGAATGCGTCATCGGCCGATGACGATGTTGATGGCTGTGCGGCTCGGTTCCATCCCATGCGAAATCATGCTCGTGCTGGTGATGCGCGTCATGACGATGGCGATGGTCGTGCTCCAGATCTTCATGCGTGTGTTCGTGCACATGGCGCTCGCTGACATGCAGCCACACGCCGAGCGCAATCAACCCTCCCGCAATCCAGAACATCGTCGTCGGCGACTCACCCAGAAACAACAGTGAAAGCGATGCGCCAACGAATGGTGCAGTAGAAAAATACGCACCCGTGCGTGCGGTGCCGAGATGGCGCAGCGCGAGCACGAACATCACCAGACTGACGCCATAACCGAGCAGGCCGATGCTGGCAGCGCCGATCAATGGTCCCGATTCCGGCAGCGATGCGCCTAGCGCGAGGGCGAGGCTGACATTGATGGTTCCGGCGACCGCACCCTTGATCGCCGCGATCTGCACCGGATCGCCGCTGGATACGACGCGCGTCAGATTATTGTCGACCGCCCAACACAGGCAGGCCGCGGCGATGCTGAGCGCGCCCCAGGACACGCTGCCACGTGCCTGAGGATTCCACGACAGCATTACGCCGCCAAGCACAATGACCATCATTCCAAGCAAAATGCGCCGATCCATATTTTCGCGAAACACCACCCAGGCAATGACCGCGGTGAGTACGCTTTCCAGATTGAGTAGCAGCGACGCATCCGCCGCCGCGGTGTGCTGGAGGCCAAACATCAACAGCGCTGGCGCGAGAACACCGCCGAACACTACGGCACCGGCAAGCCAGGGCAGGTCGCGTGCTGCAAGTGGTGCGTCGCCGCTGACGCGGCCGGAGAGGCGCCGACCCAGCAGCCAAAGCGAGAGACCCAGCCCCGATCCCGCATAGAGCAGGCCGGCGAGCAACAACGGTGGCATCTCGCCAAGCAAGGCTTTGGCAAACGGCGTGCTCGCTCCGAACATAGCGGCGGCGAGCAGCGCGTAGCTGACGCCAGCGTGGAGCCTCAGCTGCTTTACGCTCATCGAACGTCCTGCGTTGCGGCAATGCCGTGATGCTGATTGAACCACGGACCGTAAGGCAATCCGCAGGCAGATGAGGCGATCCCGATGCTTTGCGGCGCTACCGCGTTCACCGTCCCGAGCCGATCAGCGCGTCCAACCCTGGTAAGGCCAGACGCTGAAATATCTGATTGACCTCCTCCGGCGGAACGGGTTTGCTGCCGCCGAGCCACCATTCCACGACCGCCCATAGTGTCGCGACCACATAACCGACTGCCAAATCGATCGCCGCGCTGTTACTGCGCGCACGTTCAAACCGTTGCAAGTCTTCCCGCACCAACTCGCGAAGCATGCGTTGCATGTGCAGTTCGATCGTCCACTCGCCGTCGCGACAGATGGTGGTGTGATAGATGCGTCGATGACTGTCCAGATGGAGAAAGAATGGCAGCGAAAACCCCAACCGCTCGGCTGGTTCGCCCTGGGTTTTAGCAGCCGATCGCCATTGCGCACTCAACTCGAATTGCAGGCGCGCGATGCTGCTGGCAAGCAACTCGTCCTTGCTCTGAAAGTGTGCGTAAAACGTTGCCCTGCCGACCCCGGCCCGATCCAGCAGATTCTGCACGGTGAGTTTTTCATAGCCGCGTTCCATCAACAAATGCACCAGCGCATCGAGCAGAAGTTCACGCGTTCTCTGCACGCGACGGTCGGGTTTGGGTTCGAGCATGGGCCGATCCTGAATAGATTACTGATAGATGTTCGGAATCGAACAAACGCCTGCGCGCTGTTCTTCGATTACCCGCTGCCGAACAGTATGTTCGAAAACACAAGCATTTAGAACGGCAGCCAACGCAATGACCAAAGACAGCAACCATCCGACTTCCGCGCTGATTCAACTGCACAACGTCTCC
Organism: Lysobacterales bacterium; assembly: GCA_031389245.1. GTDB lineage: Bacteria > Pseudomonadota > Gammaproteobacteria > Xanthomonadales > Ahniellaceae > 0-14-3-00-62-12. Next base: position 3,733 of record JANMSL010000295.1, read on the forward strand.
AAGGACTACGAAATCGCCGGTGGTCGATTCTCGGCGCTGAAAAGCATCAGCGTGGACATCTACCGCGGAGAATGCGTGGCTGTGGTGGGCAAGTCCGGCAGTGGCAAGACCACACTGATCAATGTGCTCACCGGCATCGATAGTCCAACGGCAGGCGAGTTGCATATTGCCGGCCGCGGTATCCACCCGTTGTCGCAGGAAGCGTTGGCGGTGTGGCGCGGTCGCAACGTCGGCATTGTCTTCCAATTTTTTCAGTTGCTGCCGACCCTGACAATCGCCGAAAACGTTGCGTTGCCGATGGACTTCTGCAGAACTTACCCTGCAGCGCAACGCCGGCCGCGGGCACTCAGCCTGCTCGAGCGCTTGGGCATCGCCGACCAGGCAGACAAGCTGCCTGCAGATCTCTCTGGAGGTCAGCAGCAGCGCGCTGCGATTGCACGCGCGCTGGCCAACGACCCGCCCATCATCGTCGCCGATGAGCCAACCGGCAATCTCGATTCAAAAACTTCAGATGACGTCATGGGCTTTCTCGCGGCTTTGGCCGCAGACGGAAAAACCGTGTTGACGGTGACGCATGAGCGCGACCTCAGCCGTTTCTTCACTCGCACTATCACGCTGCGCGATGGCGCGATCGAGTCGGATTCGGGAGCGCGCTGAGATGAGTCCGCGCTGGAGAAAGGTACTGGCAGACGTACGCTCGGCGCGTAGCCGTTTTCTGACTATGAGCATTGCGCTGGCCGCGAGTCTTACTGTGGTGGTTTCGATCTTCACCGCCTACGCCGTCTTGAAGCGTGAGGTACCGCGCAATTACCTCAGCACCCAACCCGCCTCCGTGCAGCTGCATGTGGACCGCGTCGATCGCACACTGGTGCAGGCGGTGCGCGAGTTCCCGAACATTGCCGATGCCGAGGCCAGTGCCACTTTTTCCGCAAGGATCGAGGTCGCCCCCAATCAGTGGATGTCACTATTGCTGTTTGTCGTGCCTGACTTCCGGCAGCTGCGCATCAACGCATTCCGCTCCGAGTCGGGCGCTTGGCCACCGCCCACCGGATCGATGCTGGTGGAACGCAGCGCCATGCCCCTGACCGGCGCTTCGATCGGTGCAACGATTGCCGTGCAAACAGCGCTGGGTGGCAAGCGCGCGCTGCTGATCTCTGGCGTGGTGCACGATGCGGGGCTGGCGCCAGCGTGGCAGGAGCAGACCATCTACGGCTATGTCACCCCGGAAACTATGGTGGCGCTCGGCGAAAGCAGCGATCTTGATTTGCTCAAGGTCATCGTCAAGAATGGTGCCGACGATGCCCAGAAAATCACGGTGACCGCGCATGCGCTTGCTGCCTGGTTAAAGCAACGCGGACATGAGGCGCATGAACTTCGCATACCACCACCGCTGCGACACCCGCATCAGGGACAGTTGAACGCAGTGGTGCGCATGCTGCAGATCTTCAGCCTGCTCGCGCTGTTTCTCGGCGCAGTGCTGTGTGCAACGATCATCGGCGGGCTGCTTGCGCAGCAAAGTCGCCAGATCGCGATCATGAAGGCGATTGGCGCGCGTTCCCGGCAGATCGCCGCGCTCTATCTGTTGCTTGTCGCTGCCATCGGCATGGTCAGCGTTGCCATTGCGCTGCCACTGGGTTTGACCGCCGGCCGCGCTTTTGTTGGTCTGGTGGCTGAGCTGCTTAACCTGGATATTGCAAGCTATGCAGTGCCAAGCTGGTTGCCCATCGGGGTGATTGCTATTGGCATGCTGGCACCGATTGCGACCGCGCTGATCCCAATCTTGGCCGCCTCGCGACGAACTGTACGTGAGGCGATCGACGATCATGGCGTGGTCAAGCGCGGCCTGGGCTATGACGTGATGGACCGCCTGCTTACGCGTATTCGCTTCTCGGATCCCAGTCTCACTCTGGCGCTGCGCAATACCTTCAGGCGTCGCGCCCGTCTGCTGATGACACTGGGACTGCTCGCAACATCGGGCGCGATGTTTATCGCCAGCGCCAATCTGAAAGTGGCCTGGGAAAATCTGGTCGCGCAAGCCGTTGCCTACCAGCACTACGACCTGGAGCTGCGCCTGCAGCAGCTCGTGCCGCGCCAACGGGTCATCGACTTGCTCGCCGCCAACGCCGGCGTTGCTCACGTTGAATCCTGGAGCATCGCGGCCGCGGCTGTAGATCAAGGCGGTGAAGTCGATGTCGTGCGCACCTATCCCGATGGCGGACATGGCGGATTCTCGTTGCGCTCGGCGCCTTCGCAAACCGACATGATCGATATCCAGCTGCTCGAGGGGCGCTGGCTCAGGCCCGATGACCACGATGCGATCGTACTCAACGAGTCGGCACGCACCTCTACGTTCCCGAGCACGCGAGCGGGCCAATGGATCACTCTGAAAGTGGCCGGACGTTCGGTGCGACTGCGCCTGGTTGGCATCGCGCGTGAATTGCTCACTCCGGCCGCAGGCTATGTCACCGATGTCACGTTTGCAAACGCAGCGGGAGCAACTGACAGCACCAATGCGGTTCGCATTCGTTTGGCCGACGACACAGACAGTACGCTGACGCGGTCGATGGTGGCGGCGCTGGAACGCGAACAGATCGGCGTCAACTCCATCACGACCAAGCAACGGATTGGCGCGGCCCAGGCCGGCCACATCTATATTCTGGTATTCGCTCTGGGTTTCATCGCCGCGATGATGGCGCTGGTCGGCACGCTGGGCTTGGCGTCGATGCTCAGCACCAGTGTTGTTGAACGCACCCGCGAGTTGGGGGTCATGAGGGCGATCGGTGCACGAGGAGTCGATGTGTTGAAAAGCGTGCTGGGCGAAGGTCTGCTCGTCGCTGCGCTGAGCTGGATCATCGCAGTTCCGTTGTCGATCCCGATTTCGGCGGGAGTCGGCAGGGTGCTGGCTTCGATCTCGAATCAACCGCTGGTGCTTTCGCTGGCCCCCAGCTCAATGGCCTGGTGGCTGGGCATTGTGTTGAGCGCAGCGGCCGCTGCGAGTTTCCTTCCGGCGCGGCGCGCTGCGCAATTGACTGTCAGGCAAACCCTTGCAATCACCTGAGATGGTCTGAATACGTCGCCAATTCGACTTCGAAGTACAGCTCATCGCTTGAGCGGAGCTGGTCTCTTTCAACAACGCAGCTGGTCAACTGCAGTTCTTCACCCCGTGACTCAGGGGCTATGCAGCTCCAAAATTGTTCAGAAGTTCCCTAACCGAGGACGTTCCATGAAAAAGAAATTGGCGATTGCGGCCATCGTGATCATTGTCGTGCTGATTACTGCCCACTTCGCGGTTCACAACTTGAACCCTGTGGACTTACTGCGCGAATTGCATGGCGCATGATGCCCCCGGAGCGAAGGAGACTTTCCGCTGCGCCTGCGCCGACCAACGACATCAGGCGTGCTATGAATAAACGTCTTTCTGGCTGAAACAGCACATGTCCATTCTGAGTCTTATCAAAGGCCGTGGCGCTAGCGGCTTCGGCTACGGCAGTACTGCCGATCAGGTTTTGCACGGCATTGATCTGCATGGTCAAACCATTCTGGTCACCGGCTGCGCGTCCGGCCTGGGCGCAGAAACCATGCGCGCGCTCTGCGCGCGTGGTGCGCGCGTTATCGGTGCAGCGCGCAGCTTCGAGCAGGCAACCTTGGCTTGTGCACAGATCGAAGGCGAGGCGCATTCCGTTGCCTGCGATCTGTCCGAGCCTGCATCGGTGCGCAGGGCCATCGCAAGCGTGCAGCAGATGGGCTTACCTCTTGATGCGATTATTGCCAACGCTGGAATCATGGCATTGCCACAATTGCAGCAGAAGCACGGGTACGAGCTCCAGTTTTTGACCAATCACATCGGACATCATCTGTTGATCACCGGGCTGCTCGATCAGCTTGCAGAGAACGGGCGCGTGGTGGTGCTGACCAGCGTATTTCACAACAAGGCGCCACGCGCAGGTATCGAATTCGATAATCTATCTGGCAACGCGGGGTACTCGCCGTGGACCGCATATGGCCAGTCGAAACTCGCCAATCTGCTATTTGCCAAGCATCTGGCTACGAAGTTGCCCAAGCCGGGACAGACCGCAAATGCAGTGCACCCTGGCACGATCAAGACGCGGCTACAGCGCAACCTCGGTTCCACCAGCCAAGCGGCGTTCTCGTTCCTCGGCGCGCCCTTTTTCAAGACCATTGCGCAGGGTGCAGCCACCACTTGTTACGTCGCTACGCATCCGCAGACCGCGACGGTCAGCGGTGCGTACTTCGCAGATTGCAACATTGCGCAGCCCGACGCCCGCGCCAACAACACCGAGTTGGCAAAAAAGCTCTGGGAAACCACTGCGCAAATCATCGCCAGTTTCCCTGCCCCCAGCGGCGATATAGCGCAAAGGTAGAACCTGACTGAGCCGCGAATCGTGCCGCTGCAATCGTCAACAATCGCGCCCGGTTCGCTCCTTCGCGTGTGCGGCTGATGCGCTGGCTGAGGAGCGGCGCTGAACAGCAAACACTTTCCGGCAAGCGGTTGTTCCGTGCAGTTCATGGTAATTGCCAGGATTGTCTACGCGCCCGCATTTGCGTCCTGGATTCGGCGCAAAGATTCGTGCGTGACGTGTGCGCGAGGACGTTTGCGAGCCAGTGGATGGTCAAATCGAGGTGGGTCCCAAGGCGCTCAATGCCCCGAATCATTCACTAGAATAATTCGCCAGAATCAATGGCAGACTGCTTCGATTGACTCCGCATCCACGCCTTCGTCCGGAGGTTGCGAGTGCGGCGTGGAGCGCCAGGTTTGTGCCCAACGGGTAGCGTCGCGTTCGGCGCGTCGGCGTTCCTGCGCCGGCAGCGATTCCAATGTGCGCTGCAGCAGCTGTCGAACCTGTGATCCGAGCATGTCACTGCCGTAGACTTGTTCCGCAAGCAGGGAGAGCGCAACGAAACGACGCGGATCGGGCAGTCGAAATGCCGCATCGGTGCTCGCATTCGGCACCAGAATATCCGGCGCATGCAGCAGAATCAGCCCTTCCAACGCCAACGGATCGTGTGCGCGAAATCCTTCGTGCAGATAGCGCAGTGCGTGGTCCGCGTAGAATTGGCTGGCCAGAGTGGATACCCAAGGATCCATCGGCAGCGGATGCACCGGGCCGCGTGGCAGCCGCAGCAAGCTGCCGTCCGGCTGCGTCAGTGCCGCGACCACCCGCTGCCGCGCATTGCCCGCCGGCGCAGCCGCTTGCAGTAGCGCCACGACATCGATTTCGCCCTGGGTATCCAGACCCGCGCAGTCGGCGAGGGCACCGTCTGCAGCTTCGCGCACGCTGGCAATCGCATCGATCACCCGCACATCGCGACGCGCCGGTTCCGAGGTCGCCGCGACATACTCCATCGTCATGCTCAGATCGTCTCTTTGCGCTGCGGTTCGGCAGGCACTGAGTTCCAGCGCCAGTTGGCACGCGGCCTTGGCATTGCCGGATTGCGCGCGTTGGCGCAGCGCCGGAACCCGGTCAAGCAACGGGCGATCGAGCGCCGGCGCATGCTCGCTCGCGCTGTTCCGTCCTACAGACTCGGCTGCGATGTCAGCGTCAGGCACTGCATGGGGCCCGCTCACCGGTGTTTGCGCGCGTTCACCTCGCGACGCAATTGCATCGCGCCACTCACGCCGGTGCCACGCCCAGCCAGCACAAAACGCGATCGTCAACAGACCGACCAGAATTAGCCACACGCGAACCGGGGCAGCATTCATGGTCGTCGATGCTACACGCGATGGATATGTGACTAGCAATGTTCGATTGCAAGGGCAGAAAACGTTGGCTGCGTCACCTGCCTCGGATGCTTTTGCAGGCCTTCCGGCTCATTGAAGGCTTGCATAGCGAGGAAAAGCACAGCGCGTATCGATATTGCATCGGCCGAAAATTTGCGGGGCCGATACTGTGGCCGACGCTCACTTCTGAATGAATTCCAAAAGGTCCTTGTTGAGTCGATCCTTGTGCGTATCGGTCAGGCCATGCGGCGCTCCTGCATAGATGATCAGTTGCGCGTTCTTGATCAGCTTGGCCGCAGCCTTGCCGGACGCGTCGTAAAGCGGTCATAGATCGCTTGTTCGAAGTCGTGTTGATTCAGATCCTGCGCCATCTTATGAATGGCGAGCAGACTCAGTTAGGGATGCTGGCTGGTCTGGCTCACCCTCGACTGCGGCAAGCCATGACTGCCATACATGAGCGCCCCGCAGAATCGTGGAGTCTGGAAACGCTGGCAACCAAGTCTGGAATGTCCCGAAGTGTTTTCGCGAATGCATTTCGCGAAACCGTGGGTTGCACACCCGGTGTTTATCTCCAGCGTTGGCGGGTCGCATTGGTGCAGAAGGCATTGCGGCAAGGACGCGCGCTCAAGCTCATCGCGAATGACGTTGGCTATGGCAGCGAATCGGCACTCTCCCGGTCCTTCAAGGCGATCTGCGGACGCTCGCCCCGAGCATGGAAGCGGTCGCAGGAAGCAGCACATTGATCGGAAACGCTGTCGGCGGCTGACCCATTTGTGCGCAGTCCAGCCTGGTGCTTGACCGCAAGGAAATCGATCTGACGTCACTTCTCCGCCCATCAACCGATGTGCGATCCCGCACGAAATTTGCTCGGCGTCGCACCTGCCGCCTTGCGCATCAGTCGTCGCAACGCCGTTGCGTCTTCATAGCCGACCTGCGTCGCGATCTGCTCGATGGTCATGCGACTGGTCTCGATCAGCATGCGCGCGCGGTTGAGACGTACCATCTGTACCAGCGCCAGTGCGCCCTTGCCAGTTGCAGCGCGCACATGCCTGGCCAGAGTCCGGCGCGACATCGCGAATTGGTCGGCAAGTGCGGCCACGCTCGGCGTATTGGGCAGCGAGGTTTCGATTCGCTGCGTCAATCGTCGGATCAGTTCGTTGCCGTTGGACAGCATGGATGGCACGACGAACGGTGCCTGCGACTGTCGCCCGTCAATCAACAGCACCCGGCGCACGGCATCGGCGAGCGCGCTGCCAAATCGCGTGCGCAGCAAATGCAGCATCAGGTCGGATTGGGCAAACGCGGCGCCAGCGGTACTTACCGGTCCATCGGCAAACACCATGCGATCCGCATCGACAATGCAGCGCGGCTCGACGCGCCGCAGCTCCGGCGCCAGCCACCAAGACGTGGTGACACGTCGTTCCCGCAGCAGACCAGCGGCTTGAAGCAGGAACACCGCCGAACACGATGCGGCCACCGTGCCACCGCGGGCGCCGTGTCGACGCAGCAAGTGGATCGCACGCTGGGCGCCATCACTCGCCAGTCGAACAGCCAGATCCGCGGAACGATCCACCCCCAGGCCGGGAATAATCCAGGTCGACGAATCAGCGCGCGAGCGGCGCGGCATTGCATTGCTCTTGACCTGCAAACCTGCGCTCAGCGACACGTCTCCACCATCGGGAGAAAGCACGCGCCAGGTCGGTAGCGGCAGCTTTACCCGGGGCGCAAGCGCGGCCGCGGCGTTCAACACGTCCAGCGTCATCGCGACGCTGGTGGCGTAAGCGCCAGGAAGAACCAGAATGGTAAAATCACGCATGGCCGAAAACGCTTGATAAACGTCAAAACAGACACTGTCAGCTTAGCGCCTCTGCAGTTTCAATGCCGCCACGCATCGCAGCTACAGGAGTCAAGATGAAACCAGCACGGAACATGACAGTGCACGACCCACTCGAAGACTTCGAACTCCGCGAAATCACTCTGGATCGTGTTACCAAGCGGGTGCACGTAGCCGGCGCCGGACCGGCGGTGATTGTGATGACCGAGATGCCCGGTATCAGCCCGCACGTGGCGCGCTTCAGCCGCTGGGTACGGGACGCGGGATTCACCGTGTACATGCCTTCGTTGTTTGGTCGCGATGGTGCCGTACCCGACGTCGAGGAAGGTACCGCCACGCTCAAGCGGGCGTGTGTCAGTGCCGAGTTCCGCGCATTTGCGACCAACCAGTCGAGCCCCGTGACGCACTGGCTACGTGCTCTGGCGCGGCGCGCGCACGAGCAGTGCGGCGGTCCGGGTGTTGGCGCCATCGGCATGTGTTTCACCGGCAACTTTGCGCTCACCATGATGCTCGAGCCTTCAATGCTTGCGCCGGTGCTGTCGCAGCCATCGCTTCCGTTTGATGATCCGGCCGGAATTGAAATCGCGCCCGACGATCTGGTCGCGGTTCGAGCGCGCCTGGAGCGTGACGATCTGACCGTCATGGCGTACCGCTTCGAGGGTGATCGGTTCTGCAGGGCGGAGCGGTTCGCGGCTTACACCCAAGCCCTTGGCGACCGCTTCATCTCACGAGTGTTGCCGGACAGTGCGGCCAACCGCGGTAGCCTTTCGCCTTTTTTCGAACACGTTGTTGCGAGCCCACACAGTGTCGTTACCGCCCACCTGATCGATGAAGCCGGCCAACCGACGATTGCGGCACGCGATGAGATTCTCGCGTTTTTTGCGCATCGGCTTGGTTCGAAGTGTGCGGATTGAGAAACTGGACTGCGAGAATTGTTGTTGTCGCGGCGGGGTGGTGCGCTCGGCGGCGTGCCGGTTGTTGATGTTGCTGGACGATGCGCAGAGCAGGAGCTTCGCGGCTGAAGCCGCCGCTCCTACAAGGGCGAAGGCTTCGCGGCTCACGCCGCTCCTACAGGGCCGCGGCATCGCGGGTGGCAGTCGCCGGATTAAGTGGAATAGCTGTCGACGCCCAGTTCGCGCAGGATGGCTGAGCGCAACTCCTGCACGGGTGCACTGGAAAGCTTGCGCGGATGCGGGAATGGGACGTCGAACGTGGTTTGAATTGTCGTCGGGCGCGCGGAAAGCACGATAACGCGATTGGCGATGTGGATTGCTTCTTCAACATCGTGCGTGATCAGCAACACGGTGTGGCGTTCTTCTTCCAGGATTCTCAACAGTTCGTTGCGCATGCGCAGGTGCAGAAGGGCGTCGAGGGCGGAGAACGGCTCGTCCATGTAGAGGATTTCCGGCTTCACTACCAAGGCCCGCGCGAGCTCAGCGCGCTTGAGCATGCCGCCTGAGAGTTCATGCGGATAGCGGTTCTCGAATCCCTTCAAACCCACCATCGCCGCGTAATGATCGGCGAGGCGTATCTTTTCATCGTACTTGTGGCCGTTCAAGCCGAACATCAAATTCTGCTGCACGGTGAGCCATGGAAACACCGAGCCTTGCTGTGAGATCAGAATGCCGCGTGAGCTGGGTTTGTGCAGTAGTTCACCGTCGATTTTGACCGAGCCGCAATCGGGGCGATCGAATCCGGCGATGATGTTCATCAGCGTCGATTTGCCGCAACCCGAAGGGCCGACGATCGCGACGGTCTCGCCCTCGGCGACCTCGAAGCTGATGTTGTCGAGCACGTGCAGCATGCCGTGCTCCGAGGCGAAACTCTTGCCCACGCCTTCAACCGAGATTCTAGTGGGCATAGCGCCACCTTACCGATTTCAAGCCTTCCAGCAAACGCATCAATCCATCCAGCAGCAATCCGATGAGTCCGATGATGATCATGGCGGCTACCACCAGATCGTAGCGATTGCCGGCGTTGTGTGAGTCCATGATCAGGTAACCGAGCCCAGAACGTAGCGCGATCATCTCCGCCGCCACCACCACCAGCCACGCCACGCCAAGGCCGATGCGCATGCCCACGATGATTTGCGGCAGCACAGCCGGAATCACTACTTGACGAAACAGCGTAGAGCGCGACACGCCGAAATTCGCCGCCGCGCGCAAATAGCGCTGCTCGATGGTGTGCACGCCGACGGTGGTCTGCACGATCATTGGAAATACCGAGGAAATAAAGATCAGAAAAATCGGTGACACATCGCCGACGCCAAACCACAGGATTGCGATCGGAATCCATGCGATCGGCGAGATCGGCCGCAGCATCTGGAAGATCGGATTGAGCGTGACGTACGCACCCTTCACCCAACCCATCCACAAACCCAGCGGTACTGCGACCATCACCGCGAGCAGGAACCCGGTGCCGACGCGGAACAGCGAGGCGCCGATGTGTTGCCACAAGGTCCCGTCCTGAACCAGCTCAAGCGTGCCGGTCACCACTTGCAAGGGCGTTGGGAACACAACACTGTGCGTGGCAACAACAACTGCCCACCACGCGCCGACGATCAGCGCGATCACCGCGATTGGTGGCAGAACGCGTTTTGCCTGGATCATGTAACTGTTTTCCATAAAGTGGTGGCACGCCAGCGCAGTCGTCCCCAGGGCGAGAGCGGCTGTGGCTCGACGAGCACAGTCATCTCTCCGCTGGCGTGCGCGGTGCACGCAAATTGATAGCTCGAGGCTAACTCGAATGGCAGGCGGAAGCTCTGCCCCGGCATCATCAGCGTCGGACCGAACATCTGCGGTACATCGTCGAGATTGCGCAGTAACAGAACGTCGCGCACACCGAGCGTGAGACGCACTTCCGATGGCAGAATTTCCACCATATCTCCAGACATCCGCCGCGCCCATGTACCCTTCGGGATCTCGAACACCTCTTCACGCGAGTCGAACTGCACGGGCGCGAATGCCGCCCAGGTCAGTGCGCCGAGCACGCTGGCGGACAACGGAAGCACCAGCCATTGCCCACGTGAAAATTTCATCGAGCGACCAACGGTCGTGCAGCGTCGGTGCTGATGTTGTCGGTGAGGCCCGGTCGCCGCTGCACAGAGAGGTTCATGGAGCGCCCAGAAGAATCCTGACATCGTGGACGTAGTCATCCGCTGCACGACCGTAAGTCATCAGCGCGCGCAGGCGACCCTCTCGATCGATCAGATAAACGAAGGACGAATGCGAGTAGCTGCCATCGGCAGCAACCTTCTTCGCCGCAAGTATCCCGTAGTCTTTGCGTACCGCGGCCAGTTGCTCCGCGCTACCGGTGCCGCCGATGAAGGCGGGGTTGAACGCAGCCAGGTATTTTTTCATCCGCGCCGCGTCGTCTCGTTCCGGATCCACGGTGATGTAGACAACTTGAAGCTCGCTGGCCAGTGCACCCAGTTTTTTGCTGGCCTGTGCCAGCGTCGCCAGCGTGATCGGGCAGACTTCAGCGCAGTAGGTGAATCCGAACCCGAGCAGCACGACTTTGCCGCGGTATCGGCTCAGCTTTAATTCCGCGCCATCCGAGCCGCGCAGCGCAAAATCCGGTGCCATGCGGGCAGGGGTGAATATTCCGGCTTTCAGCGGAGCATCAGCTTCGGCCCGGACGGACGCTGCGGCCACGAGCAGCGCTGTAAACAGGAAAATCGCATGTTTCACGAGTTTGGTTCTCCGATCAAAGCGCGATTGTCGCCGCGCTCGCCCGCCGCGCAAACGTCTCATTGACGTAGGTCTCGTACGCGATCGGGTGCTTGATCGTCCCGGCCTCGATCGAGAGCTGCATGAGTTCATCGAACTCGGCGCGAATCATGCGCAGGTCGCCATAGGTCACACGGTCGGTGGGATTTTCCATCACGAACTGGAGAATCTTTGGGTCCTGATTGAAGAACTGGCGACCGGCAGCGATCGCGACTGCTTTATCGCGGTTGGCCTGCTGGGTATCCAGCCACACTCCGGCGCCGAGCACGTGATCCACCAGGTCCTGGATCAGCGCAGGGTTCTCCGCGATCAGCTCCTCGCGCACGGTGAGCACACAACAAATGTAGTTGCGCCACTCATCGCGCGTCATGCGCAGCGGGCGCGCATAGCCAGCGCGTTGCGCGGCAGCACCGAATGGCTCGCCGGTGCAATAGGCATCCACTGCATTGGCATAAAGTGCTGCGGGCATGTCCGGTGGCGCCATCTCCATGATCTCGATGTCCGCCGGCGTCATGCCCTCGCGCGCGAGCATCTTGCGCAAAAACAGGAAATCAACGGCGAAGCGGCTGGGAATGGCGATGCGCTTGCCTGCGAGCTGCTTGAAATCCTGGTACGGCGAATCGCTGCGCACCATGATGACGGCACCCGAGCGGTGGCCGAGCGAGACGATCTTCACCGGTATTTTTTTATCTGCCAGGTCCATCACCAGTGGCGCAAGCATGTAGGCCGCCTGTATGCGGCCGGTCATCAACGATTCCTTGATCTCGGGCCAGCCGCTGAACTTGCTGTACGCGTAATGGAAACGGGGTTGCCCCGCCGTCGCCGCAACGTTGGCTGCTTCGCGTGCCATACACGCCACCGGCAGGGTGAGATTGCAGGTGACCGGCAGGCCGCCAACTTGCAGGGGCTTATCCTTCTGACCGGCACACGAGAGCAAGCTCCACGGCAGCGTAGCCGCCAAAGCGCCTTTCAGCACATGCCTGCGTGAAAGCGTATGGGCAGTCACAAATCGTTTCTCACTTTGACGTCAAGGGATCGGCAACATACTAGCGGAAGGCGGTACTCAGTCGAGAAGGCGGTTGTGGAAAGAGACGCCCTCGGGCGAACTCGCGTAGGAGCGGACCCGGCCGCGATAAACACACGGCAACGTCAATTCGCGCCCAGGTGCGCTCCTATCGTAGGAGCGGACCCGGCCGCGATAAACACTCGGTATCGTCAATTCGCGCCCAGGTGCGCTCCTACGCGACGTACTGCATCGAACCTCACCGGACCTGGACGCTGACCGCGGCTCGGCGCTTTACCAGCACGCGCACCAGCCAGAAAAGCAAAAACACGAGCACCAGCACGACTGGAACCGCCAGCAAGCCCGATTTGCGAATCGGCTCGGGAAAGAACTTGGCCTGACCGAGAAAAAACGATGCGGTAGCGATCCACATTGCGAAACTCATTCGCCATAGATGCCTGGCGAGTCGGTGCGCGCCCTGAATGCTGCCGGCCCATAACAGGCGTGCATCCAGTAGACCGCCCAGCAGTCCCACCACGGCAAACATGAAAAGCGGCTGCGGCGGGATCCCCTGCACTGTTCCCGTAGCGTTGTTCAAGGCTTCGAAACCCAAAGTCAAGGCGTAAGCACCACCGGACAGGGCAAGCAGCATGAAACCCGTCATTAGTCCGCGCGCTTTCTCGACGGGACGCCGGACCGTGAGCATGCCGGTGCTGACCAGATAGATGGTCAACGAGCCGGCGATCAAGTTCACGCGATCGGGCCGCAGCACACCTGCCATCAGCACCGCAATGGAGGCCATTGCTAGCATGGCGATGACGAATGCCCTGCCGCTCCAGCGGTGCAGTTTGCCGCCCTTCATGGCGGCCATTGCGACTGCGCCCGAAATCAGTGCCAGCACTCCTGCGAGGATGTGTAGCGCGATCATGATCGAGTGCTCCTTGGGTTTTTTACCGGGAGAATGGAATCAGCACCGATGGCGTTCGTCATGCCGGTCATACAGATGCTCTGAGCGCATCTGGGGTGCTGGCACCAACGTTGCCGTGGAAAGTTTTCCTGACGCGCACGCGCCACAGCCAGTAGAACATCGTCACCAGCACGGTCAGCACCGGAAGTGCGAGTAGCGCAGGGATGCGAAGCACTTTCGGAAACTCATCCGCTTGCCCCAGGAAAAATGCCATCGCCGCCAGGAACAGTGCGAAACACATGCGCCACAGATGGCGGGCAAGTCGTGACGCGCCCTGCAGGCGACCCGAACGCAGCACCCGAACATCGCCGAAAGCCGCGATCAGCCCGACCACGCCAAACATGAAAAACGGAAACGCCGGCATCCCGTTGCGCTTGCCGCCATTAGCCAGCGCCTCGAAGCCGAAGCCGAGGCTGGCCAGACCCACTGCCAATGCCACCATCATGGTGGCGATATCCAGCCAACGCGAGCCTGCGGCAACGGGTCGAACCGTGGTCAGTGCGCTGACTACCAGACAAGCCGTCAGCAACGCAGATGGGATATTGATCGCTGGCGCCACGCCCCGAGCAGCCGCGATCACCATGCCGCTGAGCGACATCGTCAACATCACGCAGACAAACACCAGCCCGCTCCTGCGATGCAGCGTTGCGCCCTTCGTGGCGAACAGCGCAATAAATCCGGAAACCAGTCCGAAGGTGCCGGCAACAATGTGTATCAGTAGGGTCGTACTCATGAATTCATCTTCCTGGCAGCCGCCGCGTGCAGAGCAATGCGGTTCGGTGATGCCGCGCGGCTGGGAAGACGGCGGCCAGGTGACTGTGTCGGAGCAGAATTGAGCTGACCAGCGAATTGCGATGAGCGACGATTCGTTGTGGTCGAGCCACGATAGGGGCCGACGGGCCAAGAATGCGGCGAGCCGGCGTAGGGCTCGTCGGAGACGCGTTCTGGCGTTGGGGTGGCAGGCCGCCGGCTTGCGCGACAAAAAATACACGTCGGAAAAACACGCAGTACGCCAAATGTGTTTCGCAGCCCATCGCTTCCCAGCGCGGACCAGACCTGCGTTTCCGTAGTTCATCCGAATCCGCTTCAGCTGTCGATAAATCCCTGGCAACACTGCACTCCGCCAGCGTCCGATCGAGTGCGAGGCCGGCACGGAGATTGCGCCCGTAAATGCGCATGACAAATACCCCGAGCAGGATCCGATGACGCGACCATTCAGCGTGACCGCCGTACCGGCAACGGACTACGCCGTTGCCAAGCCGGGTGCAGGCCGAGAACTTATCTCCGTCGTTGCCAAGCGAAGCGCGTCGACCGAGTGGTCGGGCAGAGCGTTGAACTCGGCTGCGACGCTGTGGTTCGTGGTGGCCGTAGTCGGCCAATTGATGTTCGTGGTTTATCTGCTCGGCTTTTATGGGCGAGCCGCGGTCCAAGGCCAGTTCGAGACTTGGAACCAGGTGCTCCCGCACGGTTACGTCGCGGGCGACACAGTGGGCAACCTGGTCGTGTTTGTACACCTGGCATTCGCGGCTGTCGTTATGCTCGGTGGCGCGCTGCAATTGATTCCCGTGGTGCGTCGACGCGCGCCGACTTTTCATCGTTGGAATGGTCGGGTGTACTTATCGTCCGCGCTGGTGATGAGCATTGGCGGGCTGATCATGGTGTGGACGCGTGGCGGGGTCGGCGATATGTCGCAACACATTGCGATCAGCATCAACGCGCTGCTGATCATGGTCTGTGCCGGGATGACCTTGCGCCATGCGCTTGCACGCCGCATAGATGTGCATCGACGCTGGGCGTTGCGCCTGTACCTGGCTGTGAGCGGAGTCTGGTTCTTCCGTATTGGTCTGATGTTCTGGATTGTGCTGAATCAGGGGCCGGTCGGCTTTGATGCAAAGACTTTTCAAGGTCCGTTCCTCACCTTCCTGGCGTTCGCCCAGTACTTGCTGCCGTTGGCCGTCCTCCAGCTCTATTTTCTTGCACAGGACCGCGCCGGCCCGCGCGGCCGCATCGCCATGGTCATGGCACTCGTGATGCTGACGCTGATGACGGCGGTGGGCGTCGGCGCGGCCGCCATGATCATGTGGCTGCCGCGCCTGCATTGAACCCACGAACAGAAAAAATGAAACTGGAACGTGCAGAGGCTTGTGGAGAAGCTGCGCCTGCCGTGGCGACGCCTTAGCGCTGACTCCAGCGCCCTAATCATTGGTATCGTCACGCCATGCTTCCTGCAACCCAATCTGCAAATCCACAAGGCCTGGCGCGCGTGCTGGGCTGGCGGCGCGTTCGTACCGTGTCCATCGCGTGTTTTCTGGTGAGTTTGATCATCCTGCCGGGCTGGGAGGTCTCATACGCGGTTCTGATCGTCCGTTTACTGTTGATCGGACTCATCGCTTTGTTGGTGTTCGGGCTGTTCGAGCGATGGCCTGCGCGCCTGCCAACTTGGCTGCGTTGGGTGCTGCAGGTTGCGGGCGTGGCGTTTGTAATTCCGTTCGCAGTGGCGCTGGCCTATGCGATGACCACGTTCGGCGACTCGTCGCCATGGTGGGAAAGCAAAGCGCGCATGGAAGGCTTTGGCATGATGGCCGGGTTGGGCGTGCTGTTGGCGCCATGGATTGCCATGTCGGCGTTGCTGCGTCAGATCAGTGGCGAGGCACAGAGACAGGCGTTGGCATTCGAACTCGAGCGCAGCGAATACGAGCGCAACGCACTCGACGCCCGACTGCGGCTGCTGCAGGCGCAGGTCGCACCACATTTCCTGTTCAACACGCTGGCCAACGTGCGTGAGTTGGTGGACTCCGGCTCTTCGCAGGCGTCCACAGTGCTCGGCAGCCTGATCGCCTACCTGCGAGCCGCAGTTCCGCGTCTGCACGATCCAGCTACAACCTTGGGCCAGGAGCTCGAGCTCGTTCGCGCGTATCTCGAGGTGATGCACATGCGCATGCCCGACCGCCTGAAGTTTGCGCTGCAAGTGGATGATGCGGCGTTGGCGCTGCGTTGCCCACCGATGACGCTGTTGACGCTGGTCGAGAACGCGGTACGCCATGGCATTGATCCGAGCGAGGAAGGCGGCCGCATTGAAATCCGTGTGCAGACGCTGGGTGGACGCTGCCGCGTGCAGGTCAGTGATACCGGTGTCGGTCTGCAAGCTGCGGGCGCTGGCCTCGGCACCGGCCTTTCAACGCTTCGCGAACGACTGAATCTGGCCTTCCGCGGCGATGCCGCGCTGCGGCTCAATGCGCTTGAACCACATGGATTATGCGCCGACCTGGACTTCCCAGCCGAAAAGAGCCCGACATGACGCAACGACGCCCGAGCGCACTGATTGCCGACGACGAGCCGCTGCTGCGCAAGTCGCTGACGCGCCTGCTGGCTCAGGCGTGGCCCGAATTGAACGTGGTGGCGCAGGCGCGCAATGGGCGCGAGGCAGTTGAGCTGTTCGAGGCGCT
>JANMSL010000453.1:0-8156 GCA_031389245.1 Lysobacterales bacterium
ACTCCGCCTGCCGACGAGATGACCAATCAGCCGGAAGCCACTGCACAGGTCGAAGACGGCAAGTTCAGCGCCGGCGATCTCGACAGCGACGCCTGCCTGCGTCAGCGCGTCGTGTACTTCGATTTCGACCAATCCGACATCAAGTCGGAAGCTGCCGCCATTCTGGCTTGCCACGGCAAGTACCTGTCTGATCTGCCGGGCGCCAAGATGACGCTGGAAGGTCACGCTGATGAGCGCGGTTCACGCGAATACAACATCGGCCTCGGCGAGCGCCGTGGCAATGCCGTCTCGTCGGCCCTGCAGGCCAACGGCGGTTCGGCTGCGCAGATCACCGTCAACTCCTACGGCGAAGAGCGTCCGACCTGCTCCGAGTCCGATGAGAGCTGCTGGGGCATGAACCGTCGCGTTGAAATCGTCTACACCCAGGCACAGTAAGCCGGAGTGTGCGCGTCGCGATCCTCCAGGATCGCGGCTGCGGCGATTTGATGTGTCACGCGAACCCCCGCACTGCGGGGGTTTGTTTTTTTGTTTGTCGAGGCGTCGAGGAACATCGGTCGGAGTCTGCTTCGACTTTCCTGCCCCGGCAATGAAATTGAATACCGGATTGGCGCTCAACAGCGCAGTCGGCCAGTTCGAACTACCTGATCCAGTCGCAATGTCTCCGACCCGCAGTCAGCTGCGGTTTGTCTTTCCCCTTGACGCAAGCTTACGCAGCCGCGATCTTGCAGTGCATTCATCACGCTGAGGAATTTTCCATGAACCCTGTGTCCCGATCGCTGCTCAGCATTGTGCTGGCCTCGGTGTTCGCATTCTCAGCGGCCTCTGATGTGTCCGCGCAATCCGGTCGCCTGAGCCTGTCCGAGCGCATCGCCAAACTCGAAAGCCAGACTCAGGGCCAGGGCGGGCAGTCGATGGTCGACCTGCTCAATCGCATCTCGGAGCTGCAGTCTGAAGTGCAATCATTGCGGGGCCTGGT
Source organism: Lysobacterales bacterium (assembly GCA_031389245.1). GTDB lineage: Bacteria > Pseudomonadota > Gammaproteobacteria > Xanthomonadales > Ahniellaceae > 0-14-3-00-62-12. Next base: position 977 of record JANMSL010000453.1, read on the forward strand.
CGAGAATCAGGCCTTCGAGATTGAAGAGCTGAAGAAGCGCGCCCGAGATCAATATGTCGATCTGGATTCGCGCCTGGCACGGATCGAAGGTGGTGGAAGCACGCGCCCGGCGATGCCTGGCAATGCGCCTGGCGCGCAATTCGAACCTGCTCAAGCGCAGCAACTTCAGTCGGTGCCAAGTCAGCCCGGCCAGTTGACGATGGAGCCGGATAACGCTGCGCGGCCATCGCTCCCTGCCGGGGACATGAGCGCGCCCGCGCAGGACGTTCCGATCGATGCCAGTGCTGCCATGGTGCCGCCCTCGCAGACTTTTGAGCCTTCCACCAACCAGGCGGCCGGTGCTTTGCCGGTTCAGACCAATGACGAACAGGCCAGCTACGACACCGCATTTGCTGCCCTGCGCGAAGGTCGCTACGCTGAGTCGGCGCGCCGTTTCTCCAGCTTTCTACAACAGTTTCCCAATGGCGGACTGGCGGACAACGCCACTTACTGGCTTGGTGAGTCTTACTATGTAACGCAGAACTACCGCATCGCGCTGGATACCTTCAAGTCGCTGCTCGATCGCTTTCCGCAGAGCGCCAAGGCTGCTGACGCCCTGCTCAAGCTCGGCTACTGCCATTACGAATTGCGCGAGTGGAACGAGGCCGAGGCGACACTGAACCTGGTCGTGCAGCGCTATCCGGACACCACCGTTGCGCGGCTTGCCCAAGGGCGCTTGCGCGCGCTGCGGCTGGAAGGACGCACGCCCTGAGCCTTCATGCTGCGGGAAACGGAATCCCGCAGCGTAAAAGATCGGGAACTCGTTCCCTGACCTACCCCACCGCGTCGGCATAGCCCCCGTGCATTGGTCCGGTCGCTTGCCTGCGCCACGCAAGCGACTGTCCTCACCCCCGAACATCGGGGAGGGAGTAAAGTTTTCCGATCAGTTTCGTCTTTCACGCTAACGTCGAATTCAGACCGATACCAGGACGGGCCCCACCCACCCGCGTTTGCCGTCTTCGTTGGAGTGGGCCGCGGCCCATTCAGTGTTCGTCACTACCGGCAAGCCGTGCTTGCCATGCGCCATGATTCCTCAAACGAGGAGTCCCAGAATGTTGGATCCAACCCGTGCCCGAGAACATTGCCTCTGCCGCGCCGACCGCAATCAGCGAAGAGCGCCTGCGCATCACCGAAATATTTTTTTCGCTGCAGGGCGAGGCACGCAGCGTTGGCTGGCCGACTGTTTTTGTGCGTCTCACCGGTTGTCCGCTGCGTTGCACTTACTGCGACACGACGTATTCTTTTTTCGGCGGTGAATGGCAGTCGATCGACGCCATCATCGAGCAAGTCACTGGTTACGGCGCTCGGCATGTCTGCGTCACCGGTGGCGAGCCGTTGTCGCAGAAGCGCTGTTTGATCCTGTTGCAGCGGCTGTGCGATGCAGGTTTTGCGGTGTCGCTGGAAACCAGCGGAGCGATTGACATCAGCGAAGTGGATACGCGCGTGTCGCGGGTAGTGGACCTGAAAACGCCGGCCTCCAACGAGATGCAGCGCAATCGCTGGGAGAATCTCGCCCACCTCACGCCGCACGACCAGATCAAGTTTGTGCTCTGCGATCGTGCCGACTATGACTGGGCGTGTGCCATGACCAACCAGCACGCGTTGACCGATCGCTGTGACGTTCTGTTCTCGCCCAGCTACGGTCAGCTCGAACTACGTACGCTTGCCGAGTGGATCCTGCAGGACCGATTGCCGGTACGCCTGCAGACGCAATTACACAAACATATCTGGGGTGAGGAAAAAGGACGATGAGTGTTCAGCAGCCAAGCGAGAATCCGCCAGTGACGACCGCGGGCGCAGCGCCGTGCGCGGTGGTGCTGGTGTCCGGTGGTATGGATTCGGCGGTGACGCTCGCCCACGCGCGCGCCCAAGGATTTGAATGCTATGCGCTCAGTGTCGATTACGGTCAGCGCCATCATTCCGAACTCGATGCCTCGCGGCGTGTCGCCGCGGCGCATCATGCAGTGGTGCACAAGACCGTGCATATCGACCTGCGTTCGCTCGGCGGTTCGGCGCTCACCGACGACATCAACGTGCCGGAATCGCCGTCCACCGGCATTCCCGTCACCTATGTGCCAGCGCGCAACACCATCATGCTGTCAGTCGCGATGGGATGGGCCGAGGTCTTGGGCGCGCGCGCCGTGTTCTGCGGCGTCAATGCCGTTGACTATTCGGGCTACCCGGATTGTCGACCGGAGTTCATCGCGGCGTTCGAGCAATTGGCCCAACTCGCCACCAAGGCGGGTGTCGAAGGCGCCGGCTTTCACGTGCATGCGCCATTGATGCGGATGAGCAAGGCCGACATCGTGCGCCGCGGCCATGAGCTTGGCGTCGATTTTGCAATGACCGTATCGTGCTATCAGGCTGACGATCGGGGCCTTGCGTGCCGGCGCTGTGATGCCTGCCGTCTGCGCGCGCAAGGCTTTGCTGAAGCCGGTGTGCCCGATCCCACGCATTACGCGTGATCGGGATCGGCGCTGGACAGGGCGCAAAATGCAACCGGTGCAAAAAACCGTGTCCCATCCTTGTGTGCTCGCCACCGCTCACCTAAACTGCGCGGCTCTTGCGATGGGTCGTTAGCTCAGTCGGTAGAGCATCGGACTTTTAATCCGTTGGTCGGGAGTTCGAATCTCCCACGACCCACCATTGCCTGGCTCCGCGCACGGTTTTATTCGAGACAGTGGCCTATGCGCCGGCCACATGTATCCCTGCGGTGAAGGTTCAGATGCCGCCGATGCAGGTGTACTTGAGTTCCGTGTAATCGAGCACGCCGTAACGTGATCCTTCGCGACCGACGCCGGATTGCTTGATGCCCCCGAATGGCGCGACCTCGGTGGAAATCAGGCCGGTGTTGATGCCAATGATGCCGCATTCCAGCGCTTCGGCGACGCGCCAGCTACGTGCCAGGTCGCGCGTGTAGAAGTATCCGGCCAATCCAAATTCCGTGTCATTGGCCATGGCAATCGCTTCGGCTTCAGTTTTGAATCGAAACAGCGGTGCCACCGGACCAAAGGTTTCCTCGTTGGCGATCGTCATACGGGCGTCGACATCCAGAAGTATCGTCGGTTCGAAAAAAGTGCCGCCCAGTGCATGTCGCTTGCCGCCCAGCGCGATACGCGAGCCCTTGGTCGTCGCGTCGGCAATATGTTCCTCGACCTTGGCCAGTGCGTTGCCATCGATCAACGGGCCTTGCTCGGTAACGGCCAACAAGCCATCGCCAACACGCAACTTGGCTACAGCGCGTGCCAGCTTTCCGGCGAATTCGTCGTAGACCGTATCCTCGACCAGTAATCGGTTGGCACAGACACAGGTCTGTCCCGTGTTGCGAAACTTGCTGGCGATCGCGCCTTCCACCGCAGCGTCCAGATCGGCGTCAGCGAACACGATGAATGGCGCGTTGCCGCCGAGCTCCAGCGATACACGCTTCATGCCCTCGGCGCATTGCTTCATCAACTGTTTGCCGATTGCGGTGGAACCGGTGAAGCTGAGCTTGCGCACTTTGGGGTGCGCCGTCATCTCGGCGCCGATCGCCGCGGCATTGCCACTGGTGACAATGTTCAACACGCCCGGCGGAAGCCCGGCGCGCTGAGCCAGTACCGCGATCGCCAAGGCCGAATAAGGTGTCTGCAGCGCTGGTTTGCAGACCATGGTGCAACCGGCGGCGAGAGCAGGAGCAATTTTTCGCGCCAACATCGCCGATGGAAAATTCCATGGCGTGATCGCTACCACTACACCTATGGGCTGGCGTAAAACCAGGATGCGCTTGTCCGCAGCATGTGCAGGTATGACGTCGCCATAGATTCGCTTGGCTTCTTCAGCAAACCATTCGAAGAACGATGCCGAGTAGGCGATCTCGCCACGTGCTTCGGCCAGCGGCTTGCCTTGTTCGGCAGTCAACAGCCGCGCCAGATCGTCCTGGTGTTGCAACAGCAGTTCGCCGATGCGGCGCAAGATGGTGGCGCGCTCCTTGGCGGTTTTTCGTGCCCAAGCGGGCAGCGCCAATGCCGCAGCATCGATCGCGCGTCGGGTTTCCACGGCAGTCGTATCCGGCACAGTGCCTAGACAAGCACCGCTGGCAGGATTGACCACATCGCGCGTCGAGCCGGAATCGGCATTGCACCAACGGCCGTCGATAAGGCATTGCATGCGCAGCAAATCCGGATCGGCGAGTTCAAGCGGATGGGTTGCTGTCGGAGGTACTGAAGTCATGTTGTCTCTTCCAATTGGTCCGAGCGTCGCGCGGCGATCAGCGCCGTGATTGCAGACAATGCCAGCGCAGCCGTGGAAACGCCAATCAACAGTCGATAGCTTCCCGAGTGCAGCAATAGTCCAGCAGCCAGCGGACCGGAGGCCAGTCCCAGTTTAGACAGGAATCCGCCCAGAGTCGCCAGGCGGCCGGAAGGGTCGAGCCGTGACAGCATGCCAAACAGATAAGGCACTACAAATGACCAGGTAACTGCAGTACCGATATTGGCCAGGAAAAACCAGGTCTGGTTTGCGCTCCACCAGAACGCGGCGTTGCCGATCAGGGTAAGCAGCAGCGCAACAAGCAGTGGACGCATGCGTCCCATGCGTGTGCCCAGCACGATCACCAGTATTGCGCCCACTGCGCCAATCCAAGTCGCCCAGCCCAGTGCCAGGCTGATGAAATCGCGCTGCAGCCCGAAGTGCCCGCCAAGTCCAATGATGAAGGCCGCCAACGCCATATTGCCGGCCTGAAACAGAAACATGGCGAGCAGCGTGAAACCGGCCGTCCAGCGGCGGCTGCTTTCCAGCGGCGGATGCGTCGCATTGTTCTGCGTTCGTTCTCGGGCATCGATTGGCGGGATTGCGAATGTTGCCAGCAGTGCTGCAGTGGTCACGCCCGCCAGCACCAGGAACAGAATACGCGCGCCGTACTCGGGCACCAGCTGGGGTAGAAACATCACGCCCAGGCCACCCAGTCCAAACTGCACCATCAGCAGCATGCCAAACGCGCGATCGGGCGAACGGGTGCGTGCCATCGCCGAGTAAGTGACGCCCACCGCCATGCCGCCGATCAGACCGTGCACGGCGCGCACCGCCGTCAGCAGCGTTACCTGATCGATGGCGATGGATGCCAGGTCAATGCAGAGCAACGCACAGAGCAAAATGAACAGGGTACGCCGCCACGGCAGGTGACGCACGATGAAGACCGCGATCAGGCTGCCGACACTGGCACCATAAATATTTGCCGATCCCACGATGCCGGCTTCGGTGTTGCTGAAGCCCAGTCCGGTTACCAATCCATCGACGATGGCGGCCATGATGTTGACGTAGAAGAAGCCGGCGGTCGCCAGTAGTGCAAAGAGCGCATAAAGCCAGAGACTGTCGCTGGGCCTCTGCGGCACTGCTTCGGTCGACGCTGCCGGACTTTGCATCAGGCTCATGCAGGCACCTCATACGCGTCGGCATCCACGTCGATGCCCGCGGCACGCAACTGGTTGCGCAAGGGTTCCAGTGCGTCGGCATGACGCCGCCACAGTGCCACGGACGATCGGTAGATCGGTTGGCGCACTTGAGCGGCACTGGCAGTCAATGAGGGCTGCGGATTGTTTTCGAAACTCATGCAGGCCGCTTCCCAGGACAGGCCAACGTGGGCGATCAGTCGGCGACTGACGGCCTCTTGGTTCTGCACCAGATCTTCGTAATCGACTTCAAGAAAGCGCTCGGCGGGTAGCAGAGCGCGCCAGTGTTGCATCAGCCGGTGGTAGCCCAGCCAGTAGCGCGCGAGGTCACCCAGATCATAGGAAAACGGATAGGCCATGCGGAACAGGGTTTTGTACATGGCGTAGCAGACATCCATCGGCTGCCGCCGCAGATGCACGATGCGTGCGTTTGGCAGGGCCTTGGCGATCAGACCAAGATAGAGAAAATTGATTGGCGTCTTGTCGATCTGATGCAGCGCCGGTGTGGCCACCAGATGCGTGCAGTAGCGTTTGCCCAATGCCGCAAAGTCGAGTGTGGTGGAGCGCCGGACCAGTTCATGCTTGCTCGCGGTGTGGCCGGCGCTGTGCATCAGCGCCATTGCCAGATCGCTGGTTTCGCCGCGGCTGCGGACGGCGCTGTGCGAACTGAGAATTCGATCGACCAGGGTAGTGCCGCTGCGCGGCAGACCCACCACGAACAGCGGGCGTGCGTCGTCATGTCCGTGGCACGGGCGCGCCATGAGATCGGCGCTGAACGCCTCGGCGATCTGCTGCATTGTGTCCAGATCGTCTTCAACGCGGTAACGCAATGCGCGTCGACGTGCATCGGCGCCACGTTTTAGTGCGGAAAATGAGCGCGCATCCTCGCCCACGTCTTCAAGTTCCTTGGCCAGCGCGTAGCACAGCGCAACTTCGCCGCGCGCACCCGGCGTGAGTAGCGCGATCTGTTGCTCGATCTGCACAATGTGATTCTGGTGCAGTGTCTGCTTGCGCAAAGTGGCGCGGTTGTACCAGGCGTCGCTGTCGTCGGGTTTGAGCGCGATGACTTGGTTCAATGCGGCTTCGGCTTCGGCCAAGCGTCCCAATGCAATCAATGCCGTGGCGTGGTTGTAGATGTGGGCCGCATTGCCGGGTTGCAGCAACATCACCCTCGCATAGTGTCGCTCGGCCTCGGAATGCAGGCCCAGACCGGTGAAGTGCTGGGCAATATCCTGCAGCAACGCCGCCGGCCCGGCATCGCTGTCGGCAGCTAGACTGCTTAGCTCGGCGATAGTGGCAGTGATGTTTCCCTGTTGCTGCAGCACGTCAATCAGCAGCATGCGTGGTGCGCCATGTCCGGGCGACAGCAAGGTGGCGCGCTGCGCCGCATTCATCGCTGCCTGTGTATCACCGCGCTGGCGCAGCGCATGGCCGAGCAGCACCCAGCCATGCATGCTGTTCGGCAGGGTGCGCAACAGTTCGCGTGCAGCGTGCTCGGCCGCATCCAGATCGCTACCCCGCAGCAGAGCTTGGATGCGGCTGAGTTGGCTGTCTTCGCTTTGCAACTGCACGCTCATTCTGCGCTTTGCCGTATTCGTTCCAGCTCGATATCAGAAACGATAACTCAGCGAAAGGCCCAGCGTACGCGGCAGCGTCACCAATGCTTTGGACCCGTTGCCAAAATAATTCTGCGCTGGAGAACTGCCCATGTACTG